>JBILEM010000122.1:0-4963 GCA_044352085.1 Schleiferiaceae bacterium | reverse complement strand
CACCGGTCGATCGGGACCGTAGCCTTTTGCCTCCAAACGCGTAGCATCAATTCCCCGCTCCACCAACGCTTTTTTGACCGATTCCGCTCGGCCCTGGCTCAATGCCCGGTTGTAGTTTGCCGCTCCCTGGTTGTCGGTATGGCCCTCCAAAACCAGGTGCACGTTCGGATTGACGGACAACCACCGGGCTACGGCATCCAATTCGCTCTTGGCCACGGGTTGAATCCGGGTGGAGTCGGTCTGGAACAGGATGTTCTGCAAAACCACGCGTTGGTTGTCTTCCAAGGGTACCAGCCGGTACGTCTTTTCGATCCGCGCGCCGATAGCCCCCACTTCAAAACGGTCCGACACCAAGTTGTATCCGGGGGCAGCCACTTGAAGGGAATACGACCGCTGCGGGAGCAAGCCCGTGCTGTAGCGCGGCCCTTCGAAGTCGGTTCCTTGGAAGAGGCGGTTGGCTTCCATTCGCCACGAGGCGCGCACCGGTTTGCCTGTGCGGTCATCGAGGGCGACGGCTTCAAACCACTGAATAGGCTCGGGCTGAACTTCCACCGGAAGTCCGTATCCAAAAAGCCGAATGCCCCGGTTTTCGTACAATCCGCCGCGGCCCATGTAGCCCGTTTTGCCATCGGGAGATACGGCCAAGCCGAAGTCGTCCTGGGTGCTGTTGATGGGGTATCCCATGTTGGTGGGCTCGCCCCAGGTCCCGTCGGGAGAACGTCGGGAAACAAAAAGATCCAAGCCCCCCATTCCCAGGTGGCCGTCGGAAGAAAAGTAGAGGGTGTTGCCGTCGGCATGGAGACGGGGGCAAATGTCGTTGTAAGGGGTGTTCACCTTGCCGGGAAGGGGCTTGGCGCGGGTCCAGGTGCCGTCGTCCCGGAGGGTGCTGTAGAAGAGGGTGGATTGGTTTTTGTCGCGCTCGGGAGCCCGAACAAAGAGCAAAAGGCGGCCGTCGGAAGACAAGGTGGGCTGGGTCTCCCACTGGGGGGTGTTCAAGCTATCCCCGAGGGAAAAGGCCTCGGACCAGCCCTTGGACGTCCAAACGGCGCCGTAGAGGTCGCACGAACCCTTTCCTTCCGGCCGGTCGCAGCCGGCGAAGACCAGGTAACCGCCGTCGCCCCGAATGGCCACCGCTCCTTCGTTGAAAGAAGTATTGACTTTGCCGGGAAGAAGTTGGGGCACGGTCCACCCCCCTCCTTTTTTCATGCGGCTGTAGAAGAGGTTTTCGTCGTAGGGAGCGCGGGTGTCGTTCTTGCCGGTAAAGAGCAAAAGCGAGTCAGCTGCCACAGGAACGGGGAAGTAGTTCAGTTCCATGCGGTTGATGGTGTCTCCTAAATCCAAGACCGTATAGGGCAAGGGATGGGCCACGGCGCGGGCGGCAAAAGCGGCCGTGGGCTGCATGCGTTCGGCCATTTTTCGGATGGACGTTCCGGGTTTTTCGAGCTTTATGCACACTTGAAAAAGCGAATCCGCCTCCGAAAAACGTTCGTTCTTGTGAGCGAGTTGCCCCCAGCGCAACAAGGCGATGTTCCCGGCTCGGTGTTTTTCAAAGGCCTGGCGGTAAGACGAATAGGCGGAATCCAGGGGGCCTTTCACCGAGTAGAGATCCCCTTTCAGCAGGGCAGCGGCTCCGTAAGTAGGATCCTTGGCCAGCGCCTTTTGCGTCCAAGCCACGGCTTGTCCGTATTCTTTGGCATAGGCAGATGCGCGGGCCTTCTCAAAATAAACGACGGCCTTCTTGTTTTGGCCAACGGCCGAAGGAAGGGCCCAGAGGGCAAACAGAACCAGAACCAGCGGCCAGCGAATCAAACGTTGCATATTCCTGCAAGTTAGTGCGGGAAAAGGGTTCTTGTGGAAGGGAAATTCATACCTTTGCACCTTGATTCCGGAGCCTATGAATGACCAAGCCTACCAGCAGGTCAGCCAAGTTTTTACGGACTTTTTGGAGGCCAACGGGCAGCGAAAAACGCCCGAACGCTACGCCATACTCAAAGAAATTTACGCCAGCGACGAGCATTTTGGCATCGAGGCCTTGTACCTCACCATGAAATCCAAGAACTACCGGGTGAGCCGCGCCACCCTGTACAACACCATGGAACTGCTTTTGCTGTGTGGATTGGTGCGCAAACACCAGTTTTCGCAAGGGCAAGCCTTGTATGAAAAGAGTTATTTCAACCGCCAACACGACCACCTGATTTTAACAGACACGGGAGAAGTGAAGGAATTTTGTGATCCGCGTATTCAACAAATCAAATCGACCATCGAAGAGGTCTTCGGGGTAGAAGTTACCGGCCATTCCCTGTACTTCTACGCCAAAACAAAAACACCATGAACGTAGACGTATTGCTTGGGCTCCAATGGGGCGACGAAGGAAAAGGGAAAATTGTGGACGTGCTCACGCAGCAGTACGACGTAGTTGCGCGGTTTCAGGGCGGCCCCAATGCGGGCCACACGTTGGAGTTCAATGGGATTAAACACGTGTTGCACACCATTCCATCCGGAATATTCCACGAAGGGGTAGAAAACTTGATTGGCAATGGCGTGGTGATTGACCCCTTGGTGTTTGCGCTGGAGCTGGACAAATTGGCTTCGGTGGATCCCTCGGCGTTCAAGCGCTTGCTCCTCTCGCGCAAGGCCCACTTGATCCTCCCCTCTCACCGGCTGCTTGACGCGGCATCCGAGGCCGCCAAAGGCGTGCACAAAATCGGATCCACATTGAAGGGCATTGGTCCTACCTATATGGACAAAACCGGCCGGAACGGCCTCCGGGTGGGCGATTTGGAACTTCCCGATTTCTTGGACCGGTATTGCGCCTTGAAACACAAACACCTGGAAATGCTCGGAGCTTTTGAGCATCCCTTTGATTTAGCTGCCGAGGAAGCCCGCTGGATGGAAGCCATCGAGCGCTTGCGCTCGCTGCGGTTGGTCGATTCCGACCACTACATGAGCAACGCACTGCGAGCCGGCAAAAAAGTACTGGCCGAAGGGGCTCAAGGCACCTTGTTGGATGTCGATTTTGGCACCTACCCGTTTGTCACTTCCTCCACCACCACCTGCGCCGGTGCCTGCACCGGGTTGGGCATTGCTCCAACTAAAATTGGGCGGGTCTTGGGCATTTTCAAGGCCTACTGCACCCGCGTGGGGTCTGGCCCTTTCCCGACCGAATTGCTGGACGAAACCGGAGAACGCATGCGCCAAGTGGGCCGGGAATTCGGCTCTACCACCGGTAGAGCGCGTCGCTGCGGTTGGTTGGACCTGCCTGCTTTGAAATACGCCGTGGAAATCAATGGAGTGACCGAGTTGATGATGATGAAAGCCGACGTTTTGTCGGGCTTTGAGTCGCTTCAGGTGTGTACCCATTACCTGTACCAAGGCCAGCGGATGGACCAACTCCCCTACTCCTTGGACCCGCAGTGGGTGACTCCCGTGTACGAATCCGTACCGGGTTGGAACCAGGACCTCACCGGAATGCACACGGCAGACCAGTTGCCCTCCGCTTTGATGGACTACGTGGCCTACATCGAGAAAGCCGTGGGCGTGCCCATTACCTTGGTTTCTGTAGGACCCGACCGGGAGCAAACCATTCACCGCGGATAAGGATGAAGCGGCAGTGCCTGGGTGCATGGGTCGCATTTCTGGTGTGCGCAGCGGGCCTAACCGCTCAGCCCATCCAACTGGTCCGATCCAAGAAGACCACCTTGGGGCTGGCTTCGGGGATTAACATTTTGGTGGGAAACGTGGTGGTCAAGCAAGGCAATGCCACCATTGCTTGCGATTCCTTGTGGTGGAATACCCGGTCCCAATTGGTGCAGGCCTACGGCCGCGTCAAATACAGGAGGGGATCGGAATTGGAAGTCACGTCCAACCAACTCCGCTACGACCAGGTATTTGCCGACTTTTCCGGGGAAGTACGCGCCAAGCAAGGAGAATCCCGCATTCGCACGGAAAAATTGCAGATTTCCATCGCCGACGGCTCTGCCCGGTGGGCACAAGGGGCTGAAGTTGCATTGAAAGAGGGCACGTTGACCTGCAAGATGGGGACTTTGCAATCCAAAACAGGGGTGCATCGGTTCGAAAAAAATGTCGTTTTCAACCAGAAATCGGCGCTCTTGCGCACGGAGAGTCTCGAATACCAAGAACGCACCCAACTGGCTCGCATGCGGGGACAAAGCCAATTGGACCGAGACAGCACGCGTTTGGTCTTTGGGGCTGGATGGTGGAACGCGTCCTCCGAAGAAGGCCTCTTTTGGAACAGCCCCGTGGCCACCCAGCCCAAATCCGTTATTCAAGGAGACACACTGGCTTTGTTTGCCCAGACCGACCAATGGTCTGCCCGCGGAAAAGCGCACTTTTTTACCTGGCAAAACCAAGACAGCTTGGCCTTGCATGCGGTGCGGCTGGATGCGTTTTCAGACCGCTGGAAAGCGGGGCCCCAGGCGCAATTTTGGACGCCGGATTTGCAGGCCTCTGCGGACTCCATGGTCTACCACCGAACGGACTCCAATTTGGTTTTCTTGCGAAAAAACCGCCCGCCCGTCGCTTTTTCGGGTGCCTACCAAATCCAAAGCGATACCCTGTTTATGGCCTGGCGCACCAACCGGTCGGACAGTTTGTACATGGGAGGCAATCCCCTGATTTCGGGCTGGAACGACTCCAACCAGGTGGACCAAATGACCGGAAAAAAAGCCCACGGATTTTTTCAAAACACCGGTTTAGAACGGGTTATTCTTCGAAAAAACGCCCAAGCATACTACCACACCTGGGACAATAATAGCTATTTAGGAATCAACAAGATAACCGGTCCTAATTTAATTCTTAGTTTCGATAAATCGGTCTTAACCGGCGTCGAAATTGACGGAAATGCCACCGGGGAACTGAGTCCGACGGATGCCGCCAAGGATCCTCCTTTGTTGCCGGGCTACTCGGATCGACGGTCCGAATGTTTGTCCAGAACGGAGGCGAT
>JBILEM010000121.1:0-5004 GCA_044352085.1 Schleiferiaceae bacterium | reverse complement strand
CGCCAAACGTTTGCTTAACTCCATGGACGCAGTCGAGATTTACACCGACGGTTCGTCCCGCGGGAATCCCGGCCCTGGAGGTTACGGGGTCGTGCTGAAATTTGGCGACCTGCAGCGGGAATTGTCCCAAGGATTTCTGCGTACGACCAACAACCGCATGGAGTTGATGGCCGTCATTGTGGGCCTAGAGACCTTGAAACGACCATGCCGGGTTTTGGTGGTGAGCGATTCCAAATACGTAGTCGACTCCGTTGAGAAACGGTGGATCGACGGGTGGATTCGCAAGCACTGGAAAGACGTGAAAAACCCCGACTTGTGGCAGCGGTATTTGCTTGCAGCCAAGCCCCACACGGTGAAATTCCAATGGGTAAAAGGACACGCCACCCACGTGCTCAACAACCGGTGCGATGCACTGGCGACGCAAGCTGCCCTCAAGGGCCCTCACCGCGAGGATGCTGGAATGGGCGGGGATCCCAAATTGCTCTAAAAACCGTTTTCGGTCAGCCAGTCGGCAATTTTCCGGTCGTTGGAAAGGCGAGGAAGCTTGTTTTGCCCACCCAGCTTGCCCATGGATTTCATGTAGGCTTGGAACGCATCCGCCGGCACGGGCCGAACCACGGCAGGGCGCAAGATCCCTCCCGAAACCAAGTCTTTGTAGTAGGTGTTTTTGGTGCACAAAGCGGCGTCCAACGACAAAGAGAAGCGCTGCAAATCGCTAGGTTCTTGGTCAAATGCGATGGACCATTCGTGGTAGGGCAAACCTCCTTCGGTAGGAGCCACTTGGGGGGCAACGGTAAATTCGCGAACCACACACGGCTCGGCGGCTACGGCGGCTTCCAAGGCCGCTTCAACCTCGCTGCCGATGACGTGCTCTCCAAAGGCACTGATAAAGTGTTTGATGCGCCCCGTCACGTGAATTCGGTACGGGTTCAATTCCACAAAGGCGATGGTGTCTCCAATGGAATATCCCCACAATCCCGCGTTCGTGTGCATAATCAGGGCATAGTTCACTCCCACTTCCACTTCCGCAAGGGTCAACCGCGGTGGGTTGGGCTCAAAATACCGATCGGCGGGGATGAACTCGTAAAAAATGCCATTGTCTACCAAGAGCAACAATCCGGGTTGGTCGTATCGGTCTTGGTAGGCAATAAATCCTTCCGAAGCAGGATACGGGTCGATTCGGGTGAGCGGTCCGCCAAACAACTGTTCAAACCGAGCGCGGTAGGGCTCAAAGGCAACCCCTCCTGCGATGTACAGTTTGAACTGTGGAAAAAGTTCCTGGATCGATGTTTTTCCGGACTTTTCCAGCAGGCGCTCAAAATACATTTGGACCCACGGCGGGATTCCCCCCAAAGCCCGCAAATCTTGCCCGATTGTTTCGTCGCAAATTCGGTCCACCTTGGCCTCCCAGTCATCCATGCAGTTGGTTTCCCAGCTGGGGAGTCGGTTGTTTTGCAGGTAAGCAGGCACGTAGTGGGCGGAGATGCCACTCAATCGCCCTACTTGGATGCCGTTTTTTTCCGTCAGTTCGGGGCTGCCTTGCAAAAACATCAATTTGCCATTCACCAACGACGCGTCACCGCTTCGGTGGATGTAGGCCAACAGCATGTCTCGGGCAGCGCGGATATGGCCGGGCATGGATTCCTTGCTGAGTGGGATGTACTTGGTCCCGCTCGTAGTGCCCGATGTTTTGGCAAAATAGAGCGGTTTTCCAGGCCACAATACGTCGGGCTCGCCCTCCACCACCCGGTCGATGTAAGACCGAATGCCTTCGTAGTCTACTACCGGGACGCGTGCTTGGAAATCCGCAATGGTTTGAATGGAGGCAAAATCGTGGTCCTTGCCAAAAGCCGTGCGCGCGGCCTTTTGGACCAGCATCTTCAGAACGCGATCTTGCGCCTCTACGGGTCGCTCAATCCACTTTTGATTTTTTCGGTGGACGAACGACGCAAAGCGTTTGGCGGCCCATTCTTTCAGTGTCATCGAATCGCGCTTTTTAGGGAAGGTAGACAGAAGGATTTACGGGTTGCCCCCTCAGCCACAATTCGAAGTGGACAGACGGAACTTTTTCTTGCAGGCCTTTCCCGCTGATGGCTATGGCTTCTCCCGCGCGAACCTTAGCCCCCCGGCGTTTCAATACCTGGGCATTTTGACCGTAGAAAGTCAATGCATTTTGGGCGTGTTGCACCCAAAGAAAATGGCCCCATTCCGGGCTCCAGTCGGATTGGATGACGGTGCCGTCCAGGGCACATTTGACCGTAGTGCCTTCGGGAACAGACCAATCGATGCCGAGGTGTCCGGTGGTAGGCGCGTAGGATTGGAGCACGGAACCGGTAACCGGGGCAATAAATCCACCCAAGACCTGAACCGACGGTTTTGTGGTGAGCCGGTATCGGTCTATTTTTTCCTGCTGTTTTCGGAAGGTTTTTTCCGAAGTACCGGGAAGTAATTTATCCGGATCTGCGGCGGCGGTGGGCGCTTGGGGAGCGATGCTGTCGGAAAATGGTTTATTGGACATAATCCGCTGAATGGTCAACCACTTGACTTCGTGAAACGCGACCACACTCTCCAACGAGTCGATTTGGGTGGTAAGGCGCAAAGCATCGCGCCGAAGCTGGGTGGAGGCATAACCCGGGACATATTCCCGAAGCGGGGTGTAAGCAATTAACAAAATGGTCAGGGAAACCAAGCCCACAATGGACGACCCCACCGCCAAGAATACATTGAACCCCGAAAGGGTAAACGAGAATCGTTCGGCAAAGGTGTGGGTATCCACCAGTACCACGCGGTACTTGTGAAGCAGTTCTTTTTTTAGATTGTGCCAGTACTTTTTTGCCACAGAACAAATATAGACATCCCCGCAGGGGCATTTAAAATAACTTTGCAGCGCGATGCGTTACATCTGTGCCATGAGAATTTTACCCGCTGGACTTTTGGTCCTTGTCCTTTTGGGCATTGGCTGCAGCAGGTCTGTGGACAAGGTGCCCAACCGATTGTACCACCGCACAACAGCGCAGTTCAATGTGCTATTCAATGGCCGCGAGGCCCTTTTAGAGGCGCAGCGGCAAGCAGAGAAAAACCACAAGGACGCGGTGGACGAGTGGTTGCCGGTGTATCCGGGACGAACCAAGGCGGCTCAGCAGGCCATGGAAACCGCGGCCAGAAGGGCCATCGAAAAAGCGGGAAAGGCCATCAAAGAACACAGCATGATGGTGGGAGGTCGCCAGAAAAACACGGCCGTTTTTGAGGCGTATTTGTTGATGGGGGATGCCTACGGCGCTTCGGGTCAACCGTACAAAGCCATGGAAGCGTACGGGCAGGTGTTGCGCAATGCGTCCAAATCCAAAGCCGCACAAAAAGCCAAATGGGCCACAGCCCGGCTGTATGCCGAACAAGGGAACGCCATGGCGGCCGCCAATTTGCTTGAAGAGTTGGAACGCGATCCCGAATTGATCCGCCCACTCAAACCCCATGTTCACGCCGTTTGGTCCATGGTTCATCTCAAAGAAAAGCGCTTGGATGAGGCAGTAGAAGCACTACTCAAGGCGGCCGAGGGAGTGTCGCCAGCGACAAGCGCCCGTTGGTACTTTTTGGCGGGTCAGCTTGCCCAAAAAAACGAGGATTTGGACCAAGCATCCCGAGCGTACCGCAAGTGCGCGCGCGGGACCCCGGAGGAATATACTTTGGTCGTTGAGGCCACTTTGCGTGCCGCAATGTTGGAGTCAGGGGGTCTTTCAGAGGCCAAGCGAATTGCCTCTTTGAAGAAACTGGCCAAAGAAAATAAAAACGCCCAATACCGGGGGCAGGTTTATTACGCGATTGCTCAAATTTACTTGCAAGCCGGGCAGCGCGATCAGGCCTATGAGGCTTTCGGTCAAAGTGTCTCCATGAGCACCGCCCAGCCGGAACAAAAAGGGCTTTCGCATGCCGCCCGGGGTCAAATGTATTTCGAGGACAAAGCGTATCCCAAGGCGCAATTGGATGTAGATTCTGCCGTCCAGCTCTTGCCGGAAGGACACCGATTGAAGACGGAATGGGCCAAGAGAAGAACGGCCTTAAATCGATTGGTGGCAGAACTCAACTATGCCGAACTGCAAGACAGTTTGCTGCGGTTGTCGGAATGGTCCAATACCGAGCTTCAAGCCTTTTTTACCCAATACGTAGGGCAATTGCGGTTAGCCGACGCCAAAAGCCAAGAACAAAAGAGAAAAGCCGACGAAATAGCCCGGATGAATGCAGAGCGGGGCGCATTGTTGGCCGACGCAGGACCCACTGCTGGAGGGGGCGGCAACGCCTGGCTTTTTTACAATCCGCAGATTCGTGCGGCCTCGTTGGCTACGTTTACGCGCCAGTGGGGCGACCGACCTGACGCAGACAATTGGAAGTGGAAATCGGCTTCGTCGGGATTTGCCGACAACGGGGGCGAATCTTCCGAGTCGGAAGAGGGCTTGGCAAGCAACGAACCTACGGGAGAAGAACGATACAACGCCGAGGCCTACCTCTCACAGGTTCCGAAAACAGAAGCCAGCAAAGACACCGTCCGGTCCCAGTTGCGAAAAAGCAAAGTCCGGCTGGGCGCCATTTACCGCGACGAAGTGGGCGATTTAGAAGAAGCCATTGCCGTCTATCAAAACTGGGTGACCACCTACGGCCAAAAGGGGCACCCCGAAGAGCCCTTGGTGTGGTTTGCATTGCACCGGATGTATGCCCAAAACAAACAACCCCTGCGCTCGGAGGAGGCAAAGAATACCTTGGTGCAACGTTTCCCAACCCATCCGGTTGCCCGCATGGCCCTCGGAGAAAAGGTCGACCCCGTAGAACAAGAAGATCCCTCGGTGGTGGCTTATCAAAAAGCACTGGAAGCTTTTGTGGCAGGAAATGCCCAAGAAGCCCTGCGGTTGATGCCCCAAACAAAGGCACTGGGAGCAAAGACAGCGCTTCTCAATGCCTTGTGCGTAGGTAAGATAGAAGGGGAAAAGGCGTATATTTCGGCACTGAAAACGG
>JBILEM010000120.1:0-5014 GCA_044352085.1 Schleiferiaceae bacterium | reverse complement strand
CCGACGTCCTCACCCAAACCGAAGATCCGGGGTTGCTGTGTGGCGGTAAAACCGTCCAGTTTCAAGCCCAGACGCCCGGAGCCTTGTACTATTTCTGGGATTTTGGAGTAGCAGGAACCAATTCGGATACCTCCAACTCGCCCACGCCCACCTTTACTTTTCCGGATACCGGTTGGTACGACGTCACTTTTATTGTGAACCGCGGACTCGTTTGCACCGACACTGTCACTGTTCCTTACCGCATTTTGGACGCTCCAGATTATACGGTATCCGTTGCTGGAACCCCGTGCTTCGATGTTCAGGATTTCGTTTTCACAGCCGTGGGAACGACGCCCGTAGACGCTACGTTTTCGTGGACGTTTGGAGCACAAGCGTCGCTCCCCATGGCTTCCGGGAAAACCGTGGGTCCCATCGATTTCAATGCACCCGGCAAGTATCCGGTAAAGCTCGTCGTCCATTCGGCCACGTGCCCAGACACCCTCTACGACTCGGTGGAGGTCTTTGCCTACACCTTTGACGTGGACGCAGGTCCAGACACGGCCATAGCGCGTGGCGACACCGTGTACTTGGCAGCAACGGACGCATCTGCCTACCGCTGGTTTGCGGACAAAGCCGTTTATTTCAACAACCCCCGTCAACAAGCACCTCAAGCCTGGCTGCGCTTGGATTCGACCACCTTCTATGTCATTGGTGCAAGCCCAGAAGGGTGCCTGGGCCTTGATACCGTTTTGGTCTATTGGCTGCCCAAACAGACGGGTCCGGTACTCGACTCGGTCATGAACGCCATCACCCCCAACGGAGACGGTAAAAACGATGTGCTCGACCTCACAGAGGTAATGTATAAAGATGCGTGCAGACTCATCGTTTACAACCGCTGGGGAGCTGAAGTGTACCGAACCGACGCTTACAACAACGACTGGGGCGGTACCACGTCCGACGGCGAACCGTTGCCGCCCGGAACCTACTATTTTTACCTAATTAAGGGATTGGAGATTCGGTACCGCGGTCCGGTTTCAATTCTCAAGTAGTATATGCAGTTTTATTAGAACCAAAAAAGCCCGGCATCGCCGGGCTTTTTTGTTAAATTTCATCGGTGAAATTGCACGTAGGTAAAGTGCGGGTGCCCTAAAACATGTCCCGAATCCGGTCAAAAAATCCTTTATCCGACGCACTGGGGGTGGGGGTGAAGTTTTTGCTGTTTCTCCAAGACTCCAAGATCGCTTTTTCTTCGTTGGACAGGTTCTTCGGGGTCCAAACTTGGATGTGGATCAACAAATCCCCCGTGCCGTAGCTGTCCACGCTAGGCAACCCTTTTCCTTTGAGACGGAGTACTTTGCCGCTCTGGGTTCCTGCATCGATTTTGACGCGGGCCTTTCCTTGCAAGGTGGGGACTTCTACGCTAGCTCCTAAGGCGGCTTCCGGAAGGCTTAAGAAAAGTTCGTAATGAAGTGTTTGGCCATCGCGCTTTAGCTGGTCGTGCTCATCCTCTTCAATGGCGACAATAAGGTCACCTGCAGCTCCTCCTCCGGGGGCCATGTTTCCTTTGCCTGCTACGCGGAGCTGCATCCCGTCTTGCACCCCCGCTGGTATGCGGATTGAGACGACTTCTTCTACTTTTTCGAGACCGTCGGGGCCTACACCTGATGGGCGTTGGTCTACTTTTTTTCCGCTCCCTTGGCAGCTGGGACAAACGGAAGCGGTGCGCATTTGTCCGAGGATGGTGTTCTGCACACGGGTGACTTGGCCGTGGCCACCGCAGGTGTCGCACGTTTTGAAGGTGACACCCTCCGCAGGAACCGCGCGTTTGATTTTCATTTTTTTCTCTACTCCGGTAGCGATTTCCTCCAAGGTCAACTTAACGCGTACCCGCAGGTTGGATCCGCGAACGGCACCTCCCCGGCCTCCGCCGCCAAAGCCTCCAAAAGCGCCCCCAAAGGCATCCCCGAAGATGTCCCCGAAGTGGCTGAATATATCGTCCATATTCATTCCACCACCGGCGCCGCCACCGCCCGAAAAGGCTTGGTGGCCAAATTGGTCGTATTTCTGTTTTTTCTCGGGAGAACTGAGTATTTCGTACGCCTCGGCGGCCTCCTTGAATTTGTCTTCGGCCTCCTTGTTCCCGGGGTTTTTGTCCGGGTGGTACTGGATGGCCATTTTGCGGTAAGCCTTCTTGATTTCATCGGCGGAAGACTGGCGGGTAACCCCCAGCACTTCGTAATAGTCCCGTTTGGCCATGGCTTAAGCGTCAGGAGATTTGCCGACCACCACTTTTGCGTACCGGATGATCTTTTCCCCGACGCGGTAGCCCCGCTCCAGTTCGTCGATCACGGTCCCGGCCAACTCCGGCTGGGGCACCACGAGGGTGGTAATGGCTTCCATAAATTCAGGGTCAAAAGGAAGACCGTGGGTAGGTTCCATGGACTTCAATCCCTGGGCTTTGAGGGTTTCCGTCAATTTGGCATGAATAAGAACGATGCCTGCCACGTTGGGGTCTTCTGCGGGCATCATTTTCAGTGCTCGGTCGAAATCATCCAAAACAGGCAGGAGGGCTTTTAACGTAGATTCGTTGGCGGTACTAATTAGATCCAATCGCTCCCGAGCGGTGCGTTTACGGAAATTTTCGAATTCTGCGTAAAGTCGAAGGTTTTGATCTTTCAGTTCTTGCATCTGCTGTGAGGCATCGCTGGTAACTGCGGGATCTGCGGCAGTGGTTTCTCCGTGTTCGGCATTCTGTGCCTCCATTTGTTCCTGTTTGGAAGACGCGGAGTCCTGAATAGGTTCCTCGTGGGGGTGTGCCTCGTGATCTTTTGATTTCATGGCTGGAAATAATCAAACGGCCTGCCAAAAGACAAATGTTGTCAAATTGGCAGGCCGTTGCAAGGAAAAGGGGAGGAGCAACGCACTCCATGGGCCCCGTTTTATTTCATCAAACTTTTCAATTTTTCTTCCAAGGCAGGGCCGCGAAGTCCTTTCGCAATGATTTTGCCGTTGCCGTCAATCAAGTAGGTCATAGGAATGGAACGAACGCCGTAAATCCCGGCGCCTTCTGCATTCCAGCCTTTCAGATCCGACGTGTGGTTGGGCCATTCCAATTTGTCTTGGGCAATGGCGGCCACCCAGCGGTCTTTGTTTTGATCCAAGGAGTACGAGTACACCGTGAAACCTTTTCCGGAAGTGAATTTGGCGTCCTTGTATTGGTTGTAAACCCGAACCACATTGGGGTTCTCCATCCGGCACGGACTGCACCAAGATGCCCAGAAGTCAAGCAAAACTACTTTGCCCCGCAAGGAGGATAGTTTGATCACTTTACCGCTGGGGTCGGGGTAGGCCAAGTCGGGAGCCTGATCGCCCACGTTGAAGTTGGCCATTTGTTCCAGAGCGGCTGTTTTGAGGTCAACGCCGTGGTTCTCGGCATACGAGGCATTGGTCCGGGCCACGTAAAGCACGGCAACTCCTGTTGCCAGAGCCACAGTCCAAGCGGCGATTTTCAGGTTTGTTTTCATAGGAGAGGGGTGTTTAGTCGTTAAGTCGTACAATTTTCGCGCCAATAGCCCGCAATCGCTCGTCGATGTGTTCGTAGCCTCGGTCGATTTGGTCGATGTTTTGGATGATGCTGGTGCCGTCTGCACTCAGGGCTGCAATGAGGAGCGCAATTCCGGCACGGATATCGGGCGAAGACATGGTCGTGCCGCGCAAGGCCACTTTGCGGTCCAATCCAATTACGGTAGCCCGGTGGGGGTCGCACAGAATGATTTGGGCGCCCATGTCGATCAGCTTGTCGGTGAAGAACAGGCGGCTTTCAAACATTTTCTGGTGTACCAAAACCGAACCTCGGGCTTGGGTAGCGGTTACCAGGATGATGCTCAGCAAGTCGGGAGTGAAACCGGGCCAAGGAGCATCCGAAATGGTCAAGATTCCGCCGTCCATGTACGACTGAATTTCATAATGATCTTGGGCAGGGACATAAATGTCATCCCCGCGGCGCTCCAGGTGAATTCCCAACTTTTGGAAAACACCCGGCATCACACCCAAATGGTCGAATCCGGTATTTTTAATCGTAATTTCCGACTGGGTCATGGCGGCCAAACCAATCCAACTTCCAATCTCGATCATATCAGGCAAACAGCGGTGGTCGGTGCCCCCCAACTGGTCCACTCCGGTGATGCGGAGCAAGTTGGAACCAATTCCGTCTATTTTCGCACCCATTCGGACCAGCATGCTGCACAGCTGCTGCAAATACGGTTCGCAGGCGGCATTGTAAATGGTGGTGGTTCCAGGCGTGAGAACGGCGGCCATGACAATGTTTGCTGTTCCCGTCACGGACGCCTCTTCGAGAAGCATGTACGCACCTTTTAAACCGACGCCCGTCTTTTCAACGCCGTAAAATCCCGAACCTTCTTCGCTTTTAAAAGCGGCACCCAAAGCCATTAAGCCCTGGAAGTGGGTGTCCAACCGGCGTCGGCCAATTTTGTCGCCTCCGGGTTTGGGAATGTACCCTTTGCCAAAGCGGGCCAACAAGGGAC
This sequence comes from Schleiferiaceae bacterium, assembly GCA_044352085.1. Classification (GTDB taxonomy): domain Bacteria; phylum Bacteroidota; class Bacteroidia; order Flavobacteriales; family Schleiferiaceae; genus CAMDTE01. The sequence goes on along the minus strand of JBILEM010000120.1, from coordinate 491 downwards.
CTACCAACATGATGGAGCCTCGCAAGGCAGCGCCCTTCTTTTTGTACGAATCGGTAAACTGAAAATCAACATCTACCGCATCGGCTTGGAAGGTGAAATCTCCAGGAGCATTTTTTTGCACCTTCACGCCAAAGTCGCCTAAAATTTCAATGAGTTTATTGACGTCAATGATGTCGGGAATGTTGGTGACCCGAACGGGTTCTGACGTCAATAAGACGGCACATAAAATTTGGAGGACTTCGTTTTTGGCTCCTTGGGCCTGGATTTCTCCTTGCAATCGGTGTCCTCCTTCAATCTGAAAACGCGCCATTATTTTTTGCGGTTGTAAGGTTTAAATCCTCCTCCTTGTCCGGAAGAGGGCGGGGTGCCAGTGCGGGTTTTGAAGAATCCTTTTTTGGCGGTTTTTTTGGTTTTGGTGTGCAAAGGGGCATATTTGATCGCAATCCCATGCTGAATGGTGAGCGCTACATTTTCCACGGCAATTTCACCTC
>JBILEM010000119.1:0-5038 GCA_044352085.1 Schleiferiaceae bacterium | reverse complement strand
AACCGCGCTTGGATTCCCAACAGCCTGACGTTAGGCAACCTCTTTTGTGGCCTGGGGGCCATCGCCAGCCTGCTGGTCTATTCCCCGGCCGACGCCTTCTCCACGGTCCCGAGCGAAGCCCCGTTTGTCGGATTTTTGCTTGTGGCGCTGGTTTTGGATGTTTTTGACGGGTGGGCCGCCCGAAAACTGGGGGTAGCAGGCCCCTTGGGGCTGCAGCTGGACTCCTTGGCCGACGCCGTCACATTTGGCGTGGCTCCCGCCGTCGGTCTTTTTGCCACTTTGTTGCAGCACGATTCCGGCAGCGCCTGGTTCTGGCCGATGGCGGCCGCCGCACCGCTGGCCTTGGGCAGCGTCTACCGCCTGGCGCGCTTCAACCTGGACACCCGCCAGTCCGACTCCTTTATTGGCGTGCCCACCCCGTCCAATGCCTTGATGGTGGTCGGCTTCATCACGGCGGTGGCCCTGCCGGCCGATTCCGACTTTCCGTTGCTGGCGGTTTCCGCGGCTTTTTCCCTTTTTGCAGCCTACGCCATGAATGCGGAGTGGCCCTTGTTCTCGCTGAAAAAATGGCCCCCTTCCGCCTGGGGCCTGCGGTACCGGTTGGCGTTTGGAGCCTCCCTCGTTGCCGCGTTTGTGCTTTTTGGGGGCGCCTACGCTGCCCTGCTTTTTGTACCTTTGTACCTTATTGCTTCCACCTTCGAAAAACGCTATCCATGAAATTCCGCGCAGAAATCGACGTCATGCCCCACAAAGCCCTGTTGGACCCCCAAGGCAAAACCGTGGGCCACAGCATGCTCTCCATGGGCCTAACCGAAATCGGCAACGTGCGCATTGGCAAACACATCACGCTTGAGATTGAGGTCAACAGCAAGGAAGAAGCCCAAGAAAAAGTGGAAGCCGCCTGCACCCAGCTGCTCGCCAATCCCATCATGGAAAGCTACACCTACGAGCTCTTCGCCCAAGGATGAACTTTTTGGCCCATTTGCACCTCTCCCCCGGCGGAGACCTGGTGCGTGTGGGCAACTTCATGGCCGACGCCGTCAAAGGACGCGACCTCTCGGCCTACCCCGACGAATTGGCGCACGGAATCCGGCTGCACCGGGCCATTGACCAGTTTACAGACGCCCACCCCGAGGTTCGGGCCTTCCGACGCCACTTTTCCCCCCACCTGCGGCACTACAGCGCCGTGGCGCAAGACGTCTTGTTTGACCACTACTTGGCTGCCCGGTGGTCCGACTTGGGCAACGGCCAACCCCTTCCCGACTTTGCCCAAACCTGCTATGCCCAGCTGCTAGCGGCCTGGGAGCTCCTCCCCGAGCGCACCCGCCGCATGACCGACGCCCTGGTTCGCGAAAATTGGCTGGAAGCCTATGCCACCGAAGCCGGCACCCACGGCATCCTCCAGCAAATGAGCCGCCGCACCCTGCCGGGCAACGGATTGGACCGCACCATGCCGCATTTTTCGCCCCACCGCAGCGCACTGGAGATTCACTTTGACCGGTTCTGGCCGGAGTTGTCGGATTTTGTTACAGCTTACAGCGGAGGCCCAGCCGAAGCACGGTGAAATCTTCTTCCAGGGCACCCAAGCCGGTGTAGTCTTTCTGAAAAGCCCACGACGCCGACCATCGCCACTTTTTGCTACTGTTCCAGTTCAGTCCCACGCTGTACCGGGTCCTGCGCAGATCCGACGTCGGCAAAAAGGTCTCGAACCAGTGCTCGGCGCTGACCTCGGGGGTCCAATCCCCAAACGACCGCTGGGCATACAGCCCGTAGCGAACGGAGGCCGCCCGGTTGAAGTGGTACCGGGAACCGGCGGTCAACTCCAAAATCTTTGTCCCGTGCAATTTCGGTTTCCAGGTTTTCTCCAGGGCCAGGGTGTGGCGAAGGTTCGTGGTCTGTGCTATGGGAGCGCGGTATTCGTAGAACCAAGACCAATTTTTGCGGGCATTCCGGGAAAGCCGCAGGTCCACAAACCGGTCCAGCTCGTTGTTTCTCCACCGGTGTTCGGGGGATGCCGCCACGGCCCAACGCTTGGTGACGTCGGCTTTGACGGTGAAGGAGGCCCATACCTGGTCTTGCGCGGCGAGGGAGAATCCGCCCAACACGATCCATCCAAATACAAAAAGGACGGCCCAACGTACGGTGGGTTGGGTCCATGGAATCGAGCGACGCACCCTCATCCCACTTGTCCGAACAAAGCCGCGGCTAACAATACGCTAAAAACGATGTACAAGGTGGGGCGAATCATTTTGTGAATGATGTCTTTGGCGTAGCGTTCGCCGCGAAAAGTGAGGATACCCTGGGCCGGATTCAACGGATGGGGCTCCAGGGTTTTGCGCTTGAGCATTTCCTGCACCAGCAGGTCGTCGGACAGGGGCATTCCCGCTTTGGGATTGCCGTACCGGTAGAACAATCCCCGGAAATACAGGGCAAGAATGCGGAGATCGTGTTGCATGCTGCAAATTACCGCGAAAATCGCAACCTCCGCGCAGGGCCGGCGCTTGCCGGAAAATGGGTGCCCGAGGCGGGAATCGAACCCGCACGGCCATTGCTGGCCAAGGGATTTTAAGTCCCTCGTGTCTACCTATTTCACCACTCGGACCCGTCAAAACGTCGTTTCAACGAGGGGGCAAAGTTACGATTTCTTCAGCAGGTAATGGACTCCGAGTCCAATCATTTCTGGATTTCCGTACAGACGAACCACTGCCCGTTTCACTGGCGCCCACTCCACGCTCAGGTTGGCACCGGGGATGGTTCCCCACAAGGTGTAGGCTTGCCGCTGGGAGTAATTGCTTACAATCCCCAGCTGCATTTGAACCCGCCAATCTGCAGCAATTCGGTAACTGCCGTTCACCCCGCTAAAGAGCGACAACTCCCGAAAACTATTGGGGAAGAAGCCCGAAATCCATTCAGCCGTCCATTTTTCGTTGGCGGATTTGCCCAATGGAAAAAACAGGCTCAGCATGGGCTGGTGCACGTTGTACTTCTTCTCGGTCCACGTCTCCCGCACCCGGAAGGTCTCCGGAAAATTGGGGTCGTCCGGCCCCAGCCACGTGCCCGGAACCCGCGTCCATTCGCGTTGCCGGTAGGTGGTGGCTTGGGTGTGGAACGTGTGGAGGTAGCCCAATTCGATGCGTTGGGCCGGCAAGAGGGGCGTCAACCCCAGCAGGGCGATTGCCAAAAAAACGGTTCTCATGGGGTCAGTCGAATTTGCCAATACAACGAAAAAGCCCACTCCCAGGTTTTCGCGCGGACATCCAAAACCAGATCCAGCCGGAGCGAAAGCCGGTGCGACTCCTCCACCCGATCCAACCAAAGGCGAGCGAACAGGAGTCGCCGTTCGGGTTGGTACACTTGGGGGTCGTAGCGGTTTACCGATTGAAACAAATAACCGCCTCCGGGAGCCGCGTAATTCTCCGCATCCCAATAAGTAGCACCTGTTCGCAGCGTATACTTGGGATGAACGTGCCATTTGGCGTGGACGTGGAGCAAGTTACCAAAGCCGGTTTGAATGGGGGAGAATCGTTGCAAAGGGTCGGCATACCCCACCCGCAGGGCCCAACCCTCTACCCAGCCGCCTGTGGCCACCGCACCTACGGCACCATTCAGGCGATTCCCTTCGGGTGTTCCCACCGGGGATGCGTCTATTTGCCCACCCACGTGGGACCACAATCCTTGCGCAATTGCGCTCAGTCGCTTGCCGTCGGACGACCACAGATCAAAGGTTTGTGCGGTACCCGCCCAAATGCGCTCAAAAGCAGGCTCGGCATACACAATTGCTTTTTGCCAGGAAATCCACTGATCGGAACGCCATCGACCTACGCGCTTGGTGGCTTGCAGCCCGTACTCCAAAGGGTTCTCCAGAGTCCGAGAGAGGTCGTACAGCGGTTCTACCAAGCCGTGGCTTGCGGCTCCGTCCAAGGTTCCAGCCAACCAATACCAATTCCGGCTCGGATTGAGGTGCGCCGTCTCGTACCGCATCTGCAGCACGGGAGCGAGCGTGGTCTTGCCTCCATACGTATGGTTCAAGAAAGCGCCTCCCCGAAACGTGAGCTTGGGCGCCACGTTCCAAGCGCGCTGCACGGCAACTTGGGTACCAAACCACGTTTGGCCTTCTTCAATGGGATTGAAGTACTCGGTGTTTCGCAGATAAGATAAGGCGTGGAGGCGCATTTGGCCTTCGGGAGCCGCGTTTGTCCCCAAGATCGGTACGAGTGCCTGGGGATAAGCCGCCTCTTGAGCGCTCAAAAAACCAGACAAGCCCACTGCCAAGGCACATGCCATCCACCGAACAGGATTCCTTTTGAACATGGAAGAAAGGTAAGGATTTCCCAAAAAGAGGGCATAAAAAAAGCCGGCTTGCAGGCCGGCTTTTTTTGTGGAGCGAAAGACGGGATTCGAACCCGCGACCCCGACCTTGGCAAGGTCGTGCTCTACCAACTGAGCTACTTTCGCGTTAGGGAGTGCAAATATACGACGAATTCGATTTTTACAAAAATTTCACGGGATTTTTTGCGTAAAACGCCCTTTGTAGGAAGGTGCGCTTGACCTACCCCTGGTTTTTCCACCGGTTGAGCATCATCAGCGCGTCCATGGGCGTGAGGGCATTGAGGTCGAGTTGGTCCAATTCCGACCGCAACCGCTTTTCCGCCGGGTCTTCCCACTGGATAAAGCTCAGCTGCACCCCGGGAACCCGCGGCGCGCCATCGGCCCCTTCTCCGGCCGCCGCTCCGTCCCGCTGCGCTTCCAAATCCTGCAGCAGGTCCCCGGCGCGGTGCACCACCGACGGAGGCATGCCGGCCATACGCGCCACATGAAGTCCAAAGCTGTGCTCGGAGCCCCCTTCCACCAAGGTGCGCAAGAAGAGCACCTTGCCGTTGGATTCCTGCACGGCTACGTGGCGGTTGGCAATCCCGGGCCAGCGGGATTCCAGGGCATTCAACTCGTGGTAATGCGTGGCAAAAAGCACCAACGGCTTTCCGGGGTGGTCGTGGAGGTACTCGGCAATGGCTTGGGCCAGCGAAATCCCGTCGTACGT
>JBILEM010000118.1:0-5048 GCA_044352085.1 Schleiferiaceae bacterium | reverse complement strand
AGCCGCCTACACTGAACGCACGGTCAATCCGCTGCTCGTATTCCAAACCGGCCACCAGCTGGTGTCCTTTGATTTCGAAGTTGGTAGATGCCGTGATGCGGAACTGGTCGTTTTGGAAGAAACTGTAATTCGTGGTAACGGTACCGACGTTGTTGAACAAGCTGTAGATGCTGTTGGGGGTTTGACCATTCAGCAAACCGCCGCCCTGGCGAATGTTCTCCAAATTGGCCGTACCGGTACGCAACAAACCTTGACGAACCAAGTCGTAGTAGGTTTGGGTGTAGTTGGCCAAAATCGGATTGTACTGCGAACGCTCAAATACCACGGAGGTATCCAAGTTCAGCAACTGGCGCCAGCCGGTCAGACCTGTGGTCTGGTCCAAACCGTATCCGTACAATTTGGTGCGGGACGTGGTGAAGGTACCGATGTGGCCGTACTGGAAAATATTGTCGCGCAAACGAGGGTCCCAGGTGCGACCGTAGTTGCGCGTGAAATCCACTTGTACGGTGTAAAAGGCGTTGCGGATCAAGTCCCCTTCCTCGCCAGAGCCGAAGTTTTGGGTAAAACGTGCGTACGCCGAAACGTCGCGGTTCATGGAATTGCTGTTGTTGTCCCAGTTGGTCAGCGCATTGGAGAATCCTCCGTTCATGCGGTCGTTCCAAATAAAGCGACCACCCAAAACCACCCCCGTCGTTTTGCTGGGTTTGATGTTGATGTTGTACGTAGCGCGAAATTCATTCGAACGTACGTTCAGACGAGCAGGAATGGTTTCCAAAGAATCCGCCCGCAACAATTCGCCGGACTGGATGGTACCGAGGCCGGTTGCGGTGGCAATCAAAGGACGCTGCTGCAACCGTTGCAGTACGTCTTCTTTAACGCGGTACACTCCCGTTGCGTAAGGACGTCCGTCTTTGTTGAATTCGTATTCCGTAGAGAGCAAGAAGCCTACGACGGCGCGGCCGTCCTTGTTTTTGATAATTGGACCGCCAGCGGTGAACGAACCCAGGTTGTATCCGTAAGGGTCAAACAGCTGCGAAGTCACGTATTCTCCCGCACCGAAGTACTTGGAGGAAGGACCGCGGGTAGTGGTGGAGATTACCCCACCGGTTACGTCGCCGTAAATGGCAGGGGTACCGCCGGTAATAACTTCTGTGGTTTGGATGGCGTCACGGGGCAGGTTGATACTGCCTCGTACTTTGATACCGTCAATAAAGACCTGGTTGCCGTTTTCACGACCTCCCCGGAAGGAAACACCGCCTGTAGCTTCGTTGGTTACAACCGACGCAGACATCTGCAACAGTCCCGTCAATCCCCGCTGCGGAAGGTTTCGGATGACTTCCTGGTCAAAGGTTTGCGCCGTTTTACCGGTTTCCACCAAAGGAGCCTCGTATTTGGCCTTCACAATAACAACGTCCAACTCGTTGGTCTTTTCGGTCATTTTCACCGTCAATACCAGCGGACGTCCGGATGGAACTTTGGACCCCCCCAGTTCGTAAGGCTGCATGCCAAACGCTTCAACGCGAATGGTGTACGTGCCTTCGTCCACAGGGGAGATGGAGAAATTTCCGTCAAAGTCGGTCTTGCCTTGGGCTTCCACCACTTTGCCGTCCATCACCTTTACGATGGCATTGGGAATGCCGTCGCCCGATTTTTTTTCTGACACGTTTCCTTTGACAGAACCGGGTCTGGTTTGTGCCCAAACGGTTGACGATGCAACCAGTAGGGAGAGTCCGAAGAGGATCAGTTTGCGCATAGGTATGCTGTCTTTGATCTTTAAAGTGGGGTATACGAAAGGGCTAAAATAACGATAGATTGCGTTATGTTTACCATGTCTTAACAAGAAAAGAAACCTCCTGTGCGTCGATTTGTTTTAAACTTGGTCGTAATCAGCACGTTCCTATTGAGTTGTGGAGATTCCCCTACGCACCCGGTACCCTATGTACCGGTGAACGAGGTGGTCTATTTGTCCACACCTTCCGGGTACCCGCTTCAATTTATTGGAGGCACGGTGATTTTGCCCGATGCAGGCGTTCGGGGGATTGCGGTGCACCGCCGCATGCTGCAGGGAACCGTGGACGATTTTGGAGCATTTGACCTGTGTTGTCCCAACCACGTGCAGCCGGCATGCGGCGCGTTGGAGCTGGAAGACAACCTCTATGCGGTATGTCCCTGCGACGGTCAGCGCTTTTTGCTGTTTGACGGCCAGGCCTTGGACGGGTCGAGTACGTATTCGCTTCTTCCCTACTCCGTCGGTTTTGACGGCAATGCCCTGCGCATTCGCAACCGGTAGATGCCCCAGTGGCGGGGGCTGGTACGATTTCCTTTCAAAAAAGCGCCCGAGCGATTTTCTCCGTTTCTTCCGCTTTTCCCATGGTGTAGTAATGCAGCACAGGAACCCCTGCAGCCAGGAGTTCTTTGGATTGGGCAATGGTCCATTCCACTCCCGCTTGCTTGACGGCCTCCGGGGATTTTGCGGCCTCAACGGCATCCACCAGGTCGTCCGGAAGGGTAACCGAAAAGTGGCGAGGGACCGTGGACAATTGGCTTGCGGTGGTGATGGGCTTTAGGCCGGGAATGATAGGCACGTTAATTCCTGCGGCGCGGCACGCGTCCACAAAAGAAAAGTAAGCCGCGTTGTCGAAAAACATTTGGGTGACAATGTACTCCGCACCGGCGTCGACCTTGGCCTTGAGGTGGCGGAGGTCGGCCTTGCTGTTGGGGGATTCGAAGTGTTTCTCGGGGTATCCGGCCACGCCAATGCAGAAGTTGGACGGATTGGTGTTTTGCACTTCGTCGTGGAGGTATTGCCCTTGGTTCAGGTGCGCCACTTGCTGGATGAGGTCTAGAGCGTGGGCGTGTCCGCCGGGTTCCGGGGTGAATTGCGACTCGGACTTGAGGGCGTCACCGCGCAGCAGCAAAACGTTGTCGATTCCCAGGTAGTGCAGGTCGATGAGGGCGTACTCGGTTTCCTCGGCCGTGAAGCCCCCGCACAAAATGTGGGGCACGGTATCCACGTGAAATTTGTTCTGGATGGCCGCGCAAATACCGACGGTGCCCGGACGTTTCCGGGTGTGGACCTTCTGCAGCAGTCCGTTGGGGTGCTTCTTGTAGATGAATTCTTCCCGGTGGCTGGTGACGTCGATGAATTTGGGGTCGAATTCCATCAGCCGCTCGATGGTCCGAAACAGGCCGTCGATGGAGGTGCCTTTCACAGGCGGGAGGATTTCGAAACTGAACAGGGTCTGGCCGTTGGCGGAGGCAATGTGGTCGGTAACTTTCATGGAAGAGAGTGCTATGCAAAGGGGTATAAGAAGATGCGAGGTCAGTCCAACAAGGATTGAAGCCAGCGGCGCGCTTCGGCGGTGGAAATGCCTCGGCGGTCTGCGTAGCTGCGGAGTTGGTCTTCGGCGATTCGGGGGATGCCGAAGTAACGTGCCTCGGGGTGGGCAAAGTAATACCCCGAAACCGCGGCCGTGGGGTACATGGCCCGGCTTTCGGTGAGCACCAGTCCCGTGTGTTTTTCGGCTTCCAGCAAGCGAAAAAGCAGGTCTTTTTCCAGGTGGTCCGGGCAGGCCGGGTAGCCCGGTGCCGGGCGGATTCCTTGGTACCGCTCCGCAATGAGCTCGGAATTATCCAAGGCTTCGTCGGTGGCGTAGCCCCAAAATTCGGTGCGCACGCGTTGGTGCAGCCGTTCGGCAAACGCCTCGGCCAGCCGATCGGCCAGCGCCTGGAGCAAAAGGGCTTGGTAGTCGTCGTGTTGCGCCTGGAAGGCTTGTACCCGCTCGGCCACGCCGTGGCCCACGGTTACCGCGAACAACCCGAGCACATCGCCCGCAGGGTCCAGGTAGTCGGTCAAACAGAGGTAGGGCTGGCCGGCGGCTTTTTCTCCTTGCTGACGGAGCCCCAAAAACCGGTGTGCAGTACCGTCGGGAGCCGTGACTTCGATATCGTCGTCGTGGGTGGTGGCTGCGAAAAACCCGTACACGCCGTGGGCCGTGAGCCAAGATTCGTCCACGATCTTTTTCAGCAAAATTTGGGCATCGTCGAACACGCTTTTCGCTTGGGTACCAACGACCGAATCGTGCAAGATGTCTGGGTATTTTCCGTGGAGGTCCCAGGCTTGGAAGAAGGGTGTCCAGTCGATGAACGGCACCAAATCGGCCAAGGGATAGTTGCGCAACGGGAACACCCCGAGCTCCTTGGGTGGTGCGGGTTTTTGGGTGAAATCGGGACGGAACCGCTGTGCGCGGGCGGTTTCCAGCGCCACAAACCGTTTTTCCTTTTGGCGGACTTCGTACTGCCCTTTGAGGCGGTCGTAATCGGCCCGAACCTCGGCGCGGTAGGCCTCAGCGTCGTTGCCGAGCAGCTTTTGCACCACGGGGACGGCACGGGAAGCGTCGTTCACGTGGACCAAGGGGCCGGAATAAGCCGGTTGAATTTTTACAGCGGTGTGCACCCGAGAAGTCGTGGCGCCGCCAATGAGCAGCGGCAAGCGGATGTTCTGGCGCTCCATCTCCCGCGCCACAAAGACCATTTCGTCCAGGGAGGGGGTGATGAGTCCGCTGAGGCCAATGGCATCCACGCCATGGGCCAGGGCTTCGTCCAAGATTTTTTGGGAGGGCACCATCACACCCAAGTCGATGATTTCAAAATTGTTGCACTGGAGGACCACCCCCACAATGTTCTTACCGATGTCGTGGACGTCGCCTTTGACGGTGGCTAGCAGAATTTTGCCTTGTTTGCGGGGGGCGCCGCCGGCTTCGCCGGCGGCAGCCTCAAAATACGGCTCCAACCACGCCACCGCGCGCTTCATGACCCGAGCGGACTTGACCACCTGCGGCAAAAACATCTTCCCGGAACCAAACAGGTCCCCCACCGTATTCATGCCGCTCATCAACGGACCTTCGATGACGGCCAACGGACTGCCCAAGGCGTCCAGCGCTTCCGCAGCATCGGCTTCGATGTGGGCGTCGATGCCGTTGACCAAGGCATGTTCCATGCGTTTTTCCACCGGAAACAACCGCCAGGCCTCGTCTTGCCGCTCTCCG
>JBILEM010000117.1:0-5101 GCA_044352085.1 Schleiferiaceae bacterium | reverse complement strand
AAGGTTCTGCTTTGGTTGGAAGTACCTTTTTCCATACAAATGCAATCGATGGAGGTGCCAACGAGGGGCTTTCGAGCATCATGCAGAATTACGGTGACGCATTCCGGGGGGAAGTCAACCTGACCGCCAATGGCGACATTGTGGTGGCTACATCCGTAAGCGGTGCTACCGAAGACGCCCTTTTGGTCCGTTTTTCACCGTCCTTAAACCAAGTCAGGTGGTCCACGACCTTACAGGGCAATAATGTAGACGCTCCTTATGCCGTTCGAGTAAATGCAAATGATAAAATCTTCATCACCGGAGGTACCCGTAGCAACAACCTCCCGACCACGCAGGGCGTGGTACAGGGAAGTCTGGCGGGTGGATTGGATGGGTTTGTTGCTCGGTATTCAGGGAATGGAATTCTTGAGGCCTGCACGTACCTCGGCACCCCATCCAACGATCAGTCATTTTGTTTAGACATCGATAAGTTTGGTAGCGTTTATGTTTTTGGACAAACCCGTGGATCATGGCCTGTGGTTAATGCTGGCTGGTCTACCCCAACAGGGAGTCAATTCATTCAAAAGTTGTCTCCTGATTTGAAAACGACCTTAATGGCCACCAAATTTGGCAGTGGAAATCAAATCAACATTGTGCCTACTGCTCTGGAAGTAGACGATTGCTTGAATATTTTCATTAGCGGTTGGGGCGGCGCCGTAAACGGAGGGAACCAAGGCGGTTCGACAACTGGACTTCCGGTCACTGCCAACGCCGTACGTTCCAACACCGACGGAAGCGATTTTTACTTTCTGGTTTTGTCAAAAAATGCGGCAACGCTGCAGTATGCAACCTACTTTGGAGGGTCAAGCGCCGAACATGTGGACGGTGGAACCTCCCGGTTTTCCAAAGAAGGTACCATCTACCAAGCCGTATGTGCCGCGTGTTCCAACGGGAGTTTTCCAACCACACCCGGCGTTATTGCTCCCACAAACAACTCAAACAATTGCAACCTTGGCGTCATCAAATACGACTTTGAGACTTTGGTAACAGCTAAAGCCGACATCAATTTTGATGTGGATGTAGACACTTTGTGCGAAACACTTCGAGTCAAATTTGGAAATGAGAGTATAAATGCAAACGCTTATTCTTGGGATTTTGGAAACGGTCAAACCAGTACTCTGGCAACCCCAACTGCCCAATTCAATATCGGTTCATACCGGATCGTTCTAACAGCATTTGATACGATTTGTGATATTCAAGATACGGTCGTTATCCGATTGAACTTTTTGGAAGGAACCAATCCGAAAGCATCCTTTTCTGCGGATTATGAAGAATGCGATCGCACGTTTACAGTTACTCTGTCAAATACCAGCAATAAAAGTAACGGCTATCTATGGGACTTTGGCGATGGTAATCAAAGCACATCACAAGCTCCCATTTACCAGTACAGCGCACCTGGAACCTACCGAATTCGTTTGCGTGCCCTGGATACAACCTGCGGGAAGTGGGACACCACGTCCGTTCTCGTCAAGTTTGGCAACGACAAACCCGGTCCCGACATCTCCTTGGCCCCAGATACTTGCTTCGACGGCCGCATCCGTTTGAACATTGACTACGGGGGAGATACCACCACCCGTTATTTGTTCCGGTGGACCTTTCCCAATGGCATTGTAGACACGGGACGGGTTACGGTTTACCAGGTACCGGCTTCCGGTACCTACACCCTCTTTCTTGAAGCCATTGACTTAAAGTGCAACGCTGTTTTCACCTACACCTTCACAACGGCCCTCTTGCGCATCAACCAAAGGGTGTTTATCCCCAATGCCTTTACCCCCAACGGAGATGGCGTGAATGAAAAATTCGAAATCAAGGGCAACAACTGCGACTTGAAATCGACGCTTGTCATCCTCAATTCGTTTGGAAATGTGGTGTTTGAAACCAAAAATCCATTTGGGGACTATTGGGACGGCACCCTTGCTGGTAAACCTGCACAATCGGATACCTATACGTACCGACTGGTCCACGAGGATGGGGTGTTTACCGGTTACGTGACTCTTATCCGTTAGGCCGCCTGGCCTTAGACTTTTTGTACCTTGGGGTTTAGAGCCCTTTCAAGGCCTCCACAAGCGCGTCGATTTGCTCGGGGGTGTTGTGCCGGCTGAACGACAAGCGAAGTCCTTCGCCGGCGCCAATGGCCTCCAGAACGTGGCTGCCTTTGCTGGAACCGGAGGAACACGCACTTCCGCCGGAAACGCAAAATCCCTTGATGTCCAAGGCGAAGGTCAGCATGCCCCGGTTGGGATCCCCTTCAGGGAGTTGGATGTTCAAAACGGTGTAGAGGCTGTTGTCCAAATCTCCCGATGCACCGTTGAATTTCACCCCAGGCAAAGCGTCCGTAAGTCGTTCAATAGCGTACTGCTTGACGTTGCGAATATGGGCTTGGTCGGTCTCCATGCGCTCGTGGGCCAACGCAAAGGCCTTGGCCATCCCGACAATTCCGAGAACGTTCTCGGTGCCGCTGCGGTGGCCGCGTTCCTGCGACCCGCCGTGGATAAAGGGATGCAGCCCAGAGTTGGCACGAACAAAGGCAAAACCAATTCCTTTGGGGCCGTGAAATTTGTGGGCGCTGCACGCCGAAAAATCCACAGGAAGCTGGCCGAAATTTACCTCGAAATGGGCCAGGGTTTGAACCATGTCGGAATGAAAATACGCCCCGGTCTTCTTGCAGAGGGCCCCTACTTCCTCCAGGGGCAAAAGGTTTCCGATCTCGTTGTTGCCGTGCATTAAGCTAACGAGGGTGGTCATCCCTTTGCTTTGGGCATCTTCCAGCTGCTGCTGGAGCCATGCCAGGTCAATGTCCCCTCGGCTGTTCACGGGAGTGAGGCGCGTTTCACACAAGCCTTGCGCCGCCAATTCCTCGGCAACATGCAAGACAGCGTGGTGTTCCAAGGGACTGGTAATGATTAAGGAAACTCCCAAATCCCGAACGGCTCCTTTGAGGGCCCAGTTGTCGGCCTCGGTTCCTCCCGAGGTAAAAATAATTTCCCCGGGGGTGCATCCCACGCGCTGAGCAATGTCCTTGCGGGCAGATTCCACCAGGGCACGTGCCTTTCTGCCTTCGGCATGGGTGGAACTTGGATTCCCAAACGTGTCCAGAACGTCTACAATAACGGATTTAACGTCGGGATCCAATGCCGTTGTGGCTGCGTTGTCAAAATATATCATGGGGTCAAATTCGGATAGTTCGGAACAAGGGCGATTGATGGAATTAAAGGGCAAATGCCTGGATAAAACGGTCGGCCAAGGCATCCGCTTCCTCCTGACTGGGGGCCTCCGTGTAAATACGGACAATCGGCTCCGTATTGGACTTCCGAAGGTGGACCCACGACTCTTGAAAATCAATTTTTACACCGTCGATGGTGGTGATCCGTTCGTTTTCAAACTGCTTGGCCACGCGCGCCAACGCAGCATCCACGTCGGCTTGGGGATCCAGCTCGGCCTTCTTTTTGGCCATGAAGTAAGCCGGATAGCGGCGTCTCATGGCACTGACGGTTCCGCCCACATAGGCCAAATGGGTCAAAAACAAGGCAATACCGACCAACGAATCCCGGCCGTAGTGCAATTCGGGGTAGATGATGCCTCCATTGCCCTCTCCCCCAATTACGGCACCGAGCTCTTTCATGGCTTCCACCACATTGACTTCTCCGACGGCGGACGCGCGGTACGCACAACCGTGGCCCAAGGCAACGTCGCGAAGGGCACGGGAAGAACTCAAATTGCTTACAGCGGGACCCGGAGTGCGGTCCAGCACATAGTCGGCAACGGCCACCAAGGTGTATTCCTCGCCAAACATCTCCCCGGTCTCGTCGATCAAGGCCAGGCGGTCCACGTCGGGATCCACGACCACGCCCAGGTGGGCTCCAACAGAAGGCACCAGCGAACAAATGGCTGCGAGGTGCTCTTTTAAAGGCTCGGGATTGTGCGGAAACATTCCATTGGGTTCGCAGTAGAGTTCTTCCACCTCGCACCCCAAGGCGTCCAACAAAAGAGGGACCGCAATACCGCCCGTCGAATTCACGGCATCCACAGCCACCTTAAACTTGCAGGCACGGATGGCGGGGACGTCCACCAGTGGCAAAGCGAGAACGGCTTCCACGTGGCGCTCCATGGCGTCGTGTACAAAGGTTTTGCTGCCCAATTCGTGCACGCCCACAAAGGAGTAGTTTCGCTGTTCCACCCGTTCCAACAAGGCTTGGCCGTCGGCGGCGGAAATAAACTCCCCGCGGTGGTTCAACAACTTCAAGGCATTCCACTCCACGGGGTTGTGGCTGGCAGTCAAAATAATTCCTCCTTGCGCATTTTGGGCAACCACTTCCATTTCCACCGTGGGGGTGGTAGACAAATCCACATCGACCACGTCAATGCCCAAAGCAATGAGGGTATTTTCCACCAATCCTTGCACAAATGGACCCGACGGACGCGCGTCTCGGCCGATTACCACTTTGCACCGACCGGTTGCTGCGTAGGTCTCTTTCAACCAACTGCCGTAAGCCGCTGCAAACGCTACGGCATCCACAGGTGTGAGGGCGTTGTCTGGCTGGCCGCCAATGGTGCCTCGAATTCCCGAAATGGATTTGATCAACGGCATGGGTGGAATGGTTTTTGGTAGGTTGAATGCAAAATTACGGGTTGGAATCGGGTTGTTCACAAGGTTGTGGAAAACGTTTTGCCGAAATGCCCGACCTTTGATCCAAATTGCTTGTAGATTTAGAACCATGCACGACGCGGAAGAACAAGCCCTGATTGAACGCTTTGAGCACATGCTGCTTGAAAACGCAATGGGCTTTTTCGACGTCGACGAATTTGATCAAATTGCTACGTACTACCTCGAGACGGGCGATTTTAGCAAGGCCTTGCAGGCCATTGAATACGGCGCCCACCAGCATCCTTATTCGCCTTCTTTTGTGGTCAAACGCGCCCAGTACGCGGTTGCAACCGAACGGCTGGAAGAGGCCGAAGAACTCTTGGCGCATGCCGAGTCTCTGGACCCCAACAACGCCGACGTGCATGCAACCCGGGGGCTCCTTTTTTCGAAACAAGGACGGCCGGAAGAAGCCATTCG
>JBILEM010000115.1:0-5132 GCA_044352085.1 Schleiferiaceae bacterium | reverse complement strand
GCCGCCGCAGTCAAATACGACAATTTTCATGTCTTTTCCCTGCTTGTCGATTCCGTAGGCCAAGGCAGCTGCCGTGGGCTCGTTGATGATGCGACGTACCGTCAATCCCGCGATTTCACCGGCCTCCTTGGTGGCCTGGCGCTGGGCGTCGTTGAAATAGGCAGGTACCGTAATAACGGCTTCGTTCACTTCCGTACCGAGGTAATCTTCGGCCGTCTTCTTCATTTTTTGCAGCACCATGGCAGAAATTTCCTGCGGGGTGTACAACCGACCGTCGATGTCTACACGGGGCGTGTTGTTTTCGCCTTTGACCACCGAATACGGGACGCGCGCTGTTTCCTTGGAAACGTGATCAAAAGACTCCCCCATAAAACGCTTGATGGAGAAGATGGTCTTGGTTGGATTGGTAATGGCTTGGCGCTTGGCGGGATCTCCCACTTTGCGTTCACCGCCTTCTACAAAACCAATGACAGAAGGCGTGGTGCGCTTGCCCTCCGCATTGGGGATAACCACCGCCTCGTTGCCTTCCATAACGGCTACACACGAGTTGGTCGTTCCTAGGTCGATTCCGATAATTTTTCCCATGATAGAAATAAGAGATTAGATGGGAGCCTTAGGTCAAAGGGTGTACCAAAAGCAAAAGGCCGGCAAATGCCGGCCCTTTGTCAGTTTCACGTGCCAATGTGGCAGTTTTCAGGCGTTTTCTTCGGTCAATTGCACGTCAGCGTGTCCACCGTCGTCACTTTGGCAAAGTGCAGCTTGCAGGTTTTGCGGCTGTAGACCAACGAATCCAGGCTGTTGTTGGAAATGCTGAGGTTGGGTCGGGCGTACTGGGCCCGGCTGGCAAAAACCCCAGCACCCCCGTTGACGTTGCTGAAGAAGGGCTTGTCTTGCACAATGGAGTTGCTCGGTTGGCTCACGCTGATGTAGGTGGCCAAGTCGTCGGAACCGGCGGTTAGGTAGAGGTCTATGCCGCGGAAAAAACGCAACACACCCGGTTTCACAGGCAAGGCCGGAGAATTCGCCAAGAAATCGTAAAAGTCGGCATATCCCACCGCGGTGGAAACTTCGTCGTTTCCTTGCAGGTTGTTGCCCAGCAACGTGGGCAGCGGGTAGTCTACGCTGTACCGCACGGAATCCGCCAAAGCTCCGTCCTCGGCCACTTCGACCCACCGAAAGCGCAAATACCCTTGGTACATGCGGGCATTTTCGGCTTGGTCCCACCGGAACTTGGCGCCGTTTTTAGAGCCGATGGGAATGCGCACCAATGCACCGCCCAAGGGAGAGGGTTCCCGGAGCACCCACGTAGAGGGTTTTACCAAAGGCGTCGTCGCGGTTAAAAGCGGCGTCGTGCTTTCGGGTTTAAAGGCTTGAATACGGTAGGTATAGGCTTCGTTCAAGTTCGCCACCAGCCGGTAGGCTTTGTACCCTTGGGTCGCAAAAGGACCGTTGCCGTTCAGGGCCACTTCCGTGGCCTCGGGCAAGGTGTAGGTTGCCAGCACGTTCCCGTTGGGACCCAAAGCTTGCACGCGGACCTCCAAATTGGGGTAATACAAGCTGTCGGGTTGCATAGCGCCGCCATTCGGCCCTTCGTCGCCCAGGTAAGCCCGTCCAATCCGAACGTAGTTGGTGTCTTGGGTGGGGTCCAACAAGGCAAACAGCACCGGCGTTTCTTTCCAGGGAGCGGTGATATCTAGGGTGTTGTCGCATGCGGAAAGAGCCAAAAGGGCACCCGTCGCTGCAAGAAGGAATCTGCGCATACCTGCAAAAGTACGTTACCTTTGTGGCATGTCCGTACACGCCGAATTCAAGAAAGTGACCACCCATGCCCTTCAGGAAATGAAGCGCACGGGAGAGAAGATCAGCATGCTTACCGCCTACGACTACACCATGGCCTTGCTGGTGGACCGCGCCGGAATCGACGTGGTGTTGGTGGGAGACTCGGCCAGCAATGTGATGGCGGGCCACGAAACCACCCTTCCCATCACCCTGGACCACATGATTTACCACGCGTCCAGCGTGGTGCGCGGCGTGGACCGGGCTTTGGTGGTGGTGGACATGCCCTTTGGCACGTACCAAGGAAACTCCAAACTGGCGCTTTCGTCGGCTATTCGAATCATGAAAGAATCGGGTGGCCATGCTGTCAAACTGGAAGGAGGCAAAGAAATCATTGACTCCATCGAACGCATTTTGCGTGCGGGAATTCCGGTGATGGGGCATTTGGGATTGACTCCCCAAAGCATTTACAAATTTGGCACGTACACGGTGCGGGCCAAGGAGGAAGAAGAGGCCGCCAAGTTGTTGGAAGATGCTTTGGCGTTGGAGGCGGCCGGGTGCTTTGCTTTGGTGTTGGAGAAAATTCCCGCCACCCTGGCAAAAAAAGTAGCCGACGCCTTGGCCATCCCGGTGATCGGGATTGGAGCCGGTGCGGGCGTAGACGGCCAGGTATTGGTGCTGCACGACATGCTGGGCATGAACCACAACTTCAACCCCCGGTTCTTGCGCCGGTACGCCAATTTGGATACCGTCATCCACGACGCAGTTGGCCAGTACGTGAAAGACGTAAAGGGTTCTGCCTTTCCTTCGGCCGAAGAAAGTTACTGAAGCATGGCAACCTCTCCTTTGCGCGGACCGCGAGCTCCCAAGAAGCCCAAGGCGGACGCGTCCCCCGACGTGGTATGGGAAGACAACCACGTGCTGATTGTCAACAAACCGCCCGGCTGGCTGGTCCAACCTGACCCTTCCGGAGACCTTTCTTTGGAAGAATGGGCGGCGCGCATGGTGGCCCAAAAAGCCAACAAACCCAAGGCCTTTATCGGAGTTCCCCACCGGCTGGACCGTCCCACATCCGGGATTGTGGTACTGGCCAAAACCTCCAAAGCCCTGGCCCGACTGAACCAACTCTTTCACGACCGCGTCGTTAAAAAAACCTACTGGGCGGTGGTGGAAGGCCTGCCGTCTGCCTTGGAAGGCCGATTGGAGCACCGGCTGATGCGCGACGGGAAAACCAACAAATCGTTTGTGAGCCAGCGTCCGGAAGCCCAAACCGCGGTGCTGCATTACCGGGTTTTGCACGCCGGCGACAACTACAGCCTGGTGGAAATTGACCTGGAAACCGGCCGGCACCACCAAATTCGGGCCCAGTTCTGCGCCTTGGGGCACCCCATCAAAGGCGACCTGAAGTACGGCTCAAAGCGCTCCAATCCCGACGGAAGCATCCACCTCCATGCACGCAAAATTGAACTGGCTCATCCCGTAGGGGGATTGCCGCTGGAAGCCACGGCCCCGCTGCCTGCGGAGTCGGTCTGGCAGGCGCTGTCCAAAAACCTAAAGGCCTAACCCGAAAACCGTTTTTTTCGCCGCTCGGACCCTCAATACGGGTCTACGTCCACGGCCACGCGAACGCTCCGAAAATCGGGGTGCAGCGCCATTTGGGCGATGGTTTTGCGCACGACCTCCTTGGAAGGCTGCAATGCACTTCCGGCATCCATTTTCACATAGAGCTGTTGCCGGTACATCAAATTGATGCGGCCAACAGAGGGAATGTCCGGGCCCAGCACCCCCCCACCCAATTGCTCTTGCAGGGACTTCGCCAACCACCGGGCCGCGTCACGCACCCATTCGGCATGGCGGTGGCTGAGCACAATATGCACCAACCGCACATAGGGCGGGTGAAAAAACTGCCGGCGTTCTACGAGTTGTTCCTGGGCCATTTCTTCGTAGCGGTGTCCGCTGACTTGCTGCAGAATGCGGTGGTCGGGGCGGTAGGATTGGATGTACACCTGCCCCTGTTGGGCACGGCGCCCGGCACGGCCTGCCACTTGGCTCAAGAGTTGGTAAGCCCGTTCGTGGGCACGGAAGTCGGGATACGCCAAGATGCCGTCGGCCTGGGGGACCACCACCAGGTCCACGCCGGGCAAATCCCAGCCTTTGGCCACCATTTGGGTGCCTACCAAAAGGTCCAACAGCCCGTTCTGTGCCTCTTCCAGCAATTTGTGCAGAGTTGTTTTGGAGCGAGCCGTATCGGCGTCCAACCGACCGATGTGGGCGGCCGGAAAAAGCGTCGTCAATTCCTCTTCTACCTTTTCAGTCCCGAGTCCTTTGAGCACTACTTCCGGACTGCCGCAGGAGGTACACCGAGGTTCCAAGGGCTTGGTTTGCCCGCAGAGGTGGCATTTGAGGCCGTTGAGTCCTTTGTGGTAGGTCAGGGAGACGTCGCAGCGGCTGCATTCTTCCGTGTGTCCGCAGGTTGAACAGAGCAAGATGGGAGCAAATCCTCGTCGGTTTTGCAGCACCAAAACCTGCTTGCGGTCCTGCAACCGGGCCAACATGGCCTCCTTGACTTCTTTGGTGAACGAACCGTCGAGCGCCCCCTGATGCTGGGCCTTGGCCAAGTCTACCAATTCCACTTTGGGCAGGGGGGCTTCGCCGTGGCGGCGGGTCAGGGTGCCGCGGACCATTTTGCCGGACGCTGCCCGGTGCCAAGATTCCAGAGAGGGCGTTGCACTTCCAAGCACAATGGGAATTTTGAACTTGGAGGCCAGCCAAAGGGCCACGTCCCGGGCATGGTACCGGGGTTGCGGCTCGTGTTGTTTGTAGGAAGCGTCGTGTTCTTCGTCCACCACCACCAGGCCCACCCGATTCCAAGGAAGAAAGATCCCAGACCGAGCGGCCAGCACCACCATGGGCGGGGAATCGGCTTGCAGCAACGCGCGGTACAGGTCTAACCGCTTGCGTTCAGAAACACGGCCGTGGTAAACGTGAACGCTCTCGCCGAGCGCCAACCGGTACCGGGCCAAGACCCCTTCGGTGAGGGCCACTTCCGGCAGCAGGACGACGGCGTGTTTTCCCTCCGCCAGGACTTCCCGCAGCCGATGGAGGTACACTTCGGTCTTTCCCGAGCCGGTGATGCCAAAGAGCAAAAAGGGACGGTCACCGGACGCTTTCCAAAGTGCGAGGGAGGTTTGTTGTTCCTCGTTCAAAACGGGCGCAGGAGGAGGAACCAAGTCGGGCGAAACCAGACCAATCTCCACCTGCCTTTGGCGCAGAATTCCCTTTTCTACCAGGGGCTTCCACAGGTATCCCCGCAA
Organism: Schleiferiaceae bacterium; assembly: GCA_044352085.1. Lineage (GTDB taxonomy): Bacteria > Bacteroidota > Bacteroidia > Flavobacteriales > Schleiferiaceae > CAMDTE01. The sequence continues at coordinate 42 of JBILEM010000115.1, read as the reverse complement.
AAAACCGGTAGAAACCCACGGGCCCCAAGACGCCGACGAAGC
>JBILEM010000244.1:0-5135 GCA_044352085.1 Schleiferiaceae bacterium | reverse complement strand
GACGATGGCTACCTGTCTTCACCACAAGGCCAACAAGGAATTTTGTTTACCACCGATGCCCAGTCGTTTACCGACTTGTACAACATCGCCATGGTGAGCCCCTTCAATTTCTCATTGCCCCGCCGACTTCGTTTGGGCATTCGTTTTGGATTCTAAATAGCACCGATAAGATCTACGTATCATGAATCAGTTGTTACCTAAAGGAATTTGGACCGCACTTTTGGCGGTCGGAGTACTTACCCTGGGCCATGCGCGCCCTGGGGAGGCCGTATCTGGCCAGTCCGGGAAGAAGTCCCGTTCAAACAAGACGGTGGAAGAATTGTGCCAGCCGTCTCGTTCCCAAACGGATTTGGATCTGAACAACGTGCGTACCACCATCATGGGCGGTGGCGACATGTGGTGGGATTTGAACGTAGCCCGCTACGAAATCCCCAAAGGATCTAACCGGCACTCCATGTTTGCTGGAGCCCTGTGGTTGGGCGGCTTGGACGAAGGCGGTCAGTTGAAATTGGCAGCCATGACCTACCGTTCACGAGGCAATGACTTTTGGCCCGGCCCGCTGTCTACCGACGGCCTGGCTTCGGTCAACAAAGACATTTGCGACAAATACGACCGCCACTGGATTATCTACCGCGAACAAGTAGAGTTGCACCGCGCTTGGTTGTTGTGCAAAAACGACCCCGATTGCAATCCCGGCGAGAAGTTTCCAGGCTACGAAGGCAGCATCCCCGAAATCATCCTGGAGTGGCCCGCCCACGGAGTAGACGGCGACCTGCCCTACACCTTGGCACCCTTCATCGACTTGGACGGAGACAATCGCTACGACCCCTTGGAGGATTACCCTGCGTATGATTTTGACCGGGCCTTTGACTGCCGCAAGAAAGAGACCGACGTGTTGTACGGCGACATGACCCTGTGGTGGGTGTACAACGACCGCGGAAACGTCCACACCGAGACCAGTGCCGGTGCGTTGGGCTTTGAAATTCGTGCGCAAGCATTTGCATTTAGCACGAACGACGAGATCAACAACATGACGTTCAACAACTACCGTATTTTGAACAAGTCAACTTTCCGTCTGACCAATACGTATTTCTCCACGTGGTTCGACCCGGATTTGGGCAACTACACCGACGATATTATCGGTTGCGACATTCCCCGTGGATTGGGCTACGTGTACAACGCAGACAACAACGACGAAGGTCCAATCGGATACGGTTTCAACCCACCATCCGTGGCCATGGACTTCTTCCAAGGTCCTTTTGCCGATTACTTTGACGGCCAAGACAACGACCGCGACGGCTGTGTGGACGGTATCCGCGATGCCAACGGCGTTTGCCAACCCGAGAACCCCACAACCGGCTTGAACGAGCGTATTATCATGTCGGGCTTTATGTACTACAACGCCGGCAACGCGGCTACGGGTGACCCCCGCAACGCATCGGAATTTTATAACTACATGCAGTCGCGCTGGAGAAACGGCAACCCGTTGGTGGTAGAGAACCCAAGCGGCCCCGGAAACACGTCCAACGGCGACGGCTTTACCCAAGACGGTACCGGCTTGGCGACCAAGTTTGCCTACCCCGGAAACACGTTCGACACCACCTTGCAGAATGATCCCAAGGCCCCTCAGAATTGGTACGAGTCTCCTGATAACAAACAGGATAAGCGTGGTTTGCACAACGCTGGTCCTTTCTCTTTGGCGCCGGGTGCTTTGAACTTTATCACGACGGGTGTCGTTTGGGAACGCGAGTACAACAAGCAGGGTCTTTTTGCATCCGTTGAGAAAGTGATTATTGCCGACGACAAGGCGCAGGCCTTGTTTGACAACTGTTTCCAAATCTTGAACGGACCGGATGCGCCAGATTTGACTTTGCAAGAGTTGGATCGTGAGTTGATTATCATGATGAGCTACCGCGAGGGCTCCAACAACCAAGCATTGGATTATGAAGAAGTGGATCCATTGATTCGTAACGCAGATAACAAGTACCGCTTTGAAGGTTTCCAGGTTTTCCAATTGGCCAGCAAGAATGCATCCATTGGAGACCGGTACGATCCCTCTCAAGCCAAACTGGTTGCCCAGTGTGACATTAAAAACGGCGTTGCACGATTGGTGAACTGGGAATTGGATCCAAACTTGGATCTTGTCGTTCCACAGGACATGACCTTGAAGTCCGAAAACGGAGGGGTCAAATTGTCTTTCAAACTTTCGGAAGATGCATTCGCAACAGGTCAAGACCGTCGCTTTGTGAATCACAAGGAATACTACTTCACCGTGGTGGCCTATGCACATAACGAGTATGCTCCGTACAATCCTTCGACCGGTTCAGACGGCCAGCGTCGTCCCTTCTTGGCCGGTAGAAACAATGTAAAGCGCTACGTAGGTATTCCGCATAAAATTGAGAGCGAAGCCGGAGGAACGGTGATCAACACCCTTTACGGTTTCAAACCCCCAATTACCCGCATTGAAGGTGTCGGCAACGGCGGTGGAGTCCTGCGTTTGGACCCCGCCAGCGAGAATGAAATTTTGTCGACGGTATTTGCCAATGGCTACATGCCCAATCCCAAGTACTTGGGTGGATATGGTCCGGTTAATGTGAAGGTGGTTGATCCACTCAATGTTCCTGAAGGCGAGTACTACCTCATTTTTGATGGAGTGGGCGGGAATGCACGCTGGTCCATCCAAGATAAAGCTACCGGTGAAGTGATCACCAATTCGTTGACCAGTATCAAGGTACTCAACGAACAGATTGTCCCTGAGTTGGGCATGTCGGTAGAGATTGCGGATGTCGACGCTCCTGGATTGGACGAAGACGGTGTTCGGAACGGCGGTTTGCTCACGTCGGATGCGGTCTATTCCGACCCCACCAAGACCTGGTACAAGGGCGTTGCCGACGACGACAGCTACAGTCCGTACAACTGGATATTGGCGGGCCCCAATGACTTGGCGACGGCCGCCCCGGCTAAATTCTACAAGGATATTCCCAACGACCCAAAAAGTTTCTTTGAGACCATTTTAGGGGGTACATGGGCTCCCTTTTACTACGTAAGTTCTTTGGGCCGGGGCACGGCAGAAGGAACCACCATTCTTGGTATGGGTCCTGCAGACAGTGCCATGCAAGTATCCTTGCGCTTGGAGCCCAAGAATTTGCAGAGTGTGGACGTCGTATTCTCCAAAGATCCATCCAAGTGGACGCGGGTTCCCGTTTTCGAGATGGGCGAAGACGAAGCACTAACGCAAGGTGGCGCTTCTAAATTCACGCTGCGACGCGCTGCGGGCTTGGATAAGAGCAACGGTCAATTGGTACCAGGTGCAACCACCGGCTGGAGCTACTTCCCAGGTTACGCCATCAACGTTGAGACCGGTACCCGGTTGAACATGGCTTTTGGCGAGAACAGCTGGATGCTTTCCGACAACGGTGGAGACATGAAGTTCAACCCTTCATCGCGTGAGCGTATTTTCCCACAGGATCCCGTAACGGGTGGCTTCCGATTCGGTGGCCAGCATTATATCTATGTGTTTGCTCCTTCGGTGCGGAAAGGAACGACGATTGTTGATCTTTCGTATAAAGGAGACGACCCCACGGCGCATCCCTTGTACAACGAAATCACCAACTTGAATACAGGTACCAACCGCCAAACGTTCACCCGTTCCATCATGTGGTGCTCGTTGGGCATGATTCAACCTCAGTACCAAGGAGTGGATTTGTACACCGACATGCCTTCGGAGTTGCGCGTTCGAATCCGTACCGCTCGTCCTTACGAGAAGTTGGTGGTCGACAATTCCAACACCGGGAATCCCAAGTACTTGTTCAGCACTGTTGGAATCGCTACCGGAAAGGGCGTGAATGCCGTGGCCAAGAACGCTTTGGACAACATTCGTGTGGTGCCGAATCCTTACTTGTCGCAAAGTGCCTACGAAAGTTCGCAATTGGACAACTTGGTTAAGATTACCAACTTGCCCGAGAATTGTGTGGTCTCCGTTTACACCACTGACGGTTCGTTGGTGCGCACCTTGCGCAAAGACAATACCGACACTTGGATGTATTGGGACCTCAAGAACAACTATGGGGTGCCAATCGCCAGCGGCGTTTACATTCTGCACATCCAGGCCGACGGCATTGGAGAAAAGATCATCAAGTGGTTTGGAACAATGCGTCCGTTTGACCCAACGGGCTTCTAATTGCACATACGCATGAAAACATCATTCGCATTTTTAGCACTGGCCGCCTCAGCAACCTTATGGGCGGGTAACCCTACCCGGTCGGGTTCAGCAGGAGCAGGAGAACTTTTGATCAATCCGTGGGCGCGCACTGCAGGTTGGGCGGAGGGCAATACAGCCAACGTTACGGGTATTGAGTCCATGTACGGAAATATCGCCGGCTTGGCTTTCTCCAAAGGATTCAACGCCGGCTTTGCCAATACTACTTGGCTTCAAGGAGCCGGTATTCAAGTAAATGCTGCTGCACTGGCAACCCCTACCCGAAACGGGGTCCTGGGTATCCACGTGACCAATTTTGACTACGGCGACTTTGAAGTCACTACCAATCAACTGCCTGACGGTGGTGCGGGAATTTATTCTCCCGGGAGCACGGTTTTGGGTGTGGCCTATTCGCAGATGTTCACGGATAACATCTACGGGGGTGTGAACATCAAGTTGTACAACTCCTCCATTTCTAACCTGACCGCATCGGGCATGTGCTTTGATGCCGGGGTGCAATACGTTGCCGGAAAGTCGCGCGATTTTCGCTTTGGCATTACGTTGCGCAACATCGGGCCCTCCTTTGGGTACCGCGGGGACGGTTTGGCCGTGGTACTTCCCGTAGAGTGGGGTACGTATGCCAACACCTACAACGTGCGCGCCCAGGCGTTTGAATTGCCCACTCAGTTGGCCATTGGCTTGTCCAAGGATTATTCCCTTCCTGGTAAGCAGAAGTTGACATTTGCGGGCAACTTCATTTCGAATTCGTTCAAGAAGGACCAGTTCACAGTGGGAGGTCAGTACAGTTTCCGCGACCAGTTCTTCTTGCGTGGCAGCTATGCGCTGTACGACAACCGCGTGGATGGTGTTGCTACTGAGGCTTTGTCGGGTCCCGCCATGGGCTTCACGTTTAAAACCCCCATGGGAGGAAACACCA
>JBILEM010000114.1:0-5165 GCA_044352085.1 Schleiferiaceae bacterium | reverse complement strand
ATGACCTCCCGCCTGACCACGGGCGGCATCCGCGGCAACGTGCGCAGCACCGATCGGTTCTACCCGCGGGGATTCAATATGGGCTTCAACGCGCAGGTGTTTAAAGCCCTGCACGGCTACGACGAGTCGTTCAAGTGCGGTGAAGACATCGAACTGAGCATTCGGGCCGTGGAAGCCGGATACCGGGTGGGGTTGATTCCCGAAATCCCGGTCATGCACAAACGCCGGGCCACCTTGGGCCAGTTCCACCGGCAGGTTACCCGTTTTGGCGCGGCCCGCATCGCGTTGGCCCAAAAGCACCCCGGCCAGCTGAAAGCTACGCACCTGTTCCCGACGGTCTTTGCCCTGATGCTGCCTTTTTCCATTCTGGCAGCGGTCCTGGGCTATCCCGTCGTTGTCTACGGGGTTTTGGTGTATTTGGGCGCGATTTTCGTAGACGCTTCCCGCCAAGGACTGCCTGTGGGTTTTTGGGCAGTGGCGTCAACCGTAGCGATGCATACGGGGTACGGAAAAGGATTTTTGCAGGCCGCTTGGCGGTCGGTCGTATCCCGGTAAGTCGTTAAAAAGAAGGAATTAGGCCGGTTGCTGGGCCAGCAAAGCCTGGATGGCCAGCCGGTACCCCAACCACCCCAATCCGCTGATGGTTCCCATGCACAGGGGCGCCACCAACGACGTCTTGCGGAAGGCTTCGCGCGCGTAGGTGTGGCTCAGGTGCACCTCCATCAAGGGGGTGCTCACTCCGGCGGCGGCATCCCGCACCGCCAGGCTGGTATGCGTCCAAGCCCCAGGATTCAGGACCAATCCGGCAGACTGCGGATCGTCGGACGCGCGGTACAGAAAGGCGACGGCCTCGGACTCGTGCACGGTGGTGCAGGTTTCCAACTGGACGCCGGGCCAGTACAGATTCAGCCAAGCAAGCAGCTCGGCGTGGGCCGTGGGCCAGTCCGTCCCCCCATAGACCACCGGCTCGCGTTTTCCCACGCGAATGAGGTTGATGCCTTGAAGGAGGTAAATCGTCTGCACCGCACAAAGGTAGCCATTACCTTTGAGTCATGGATTGGGCCAGTGGCATCAAGGGATTTACGGTGTACCTGCGGTTGGAACGCGGGGCCAGCCCCAACACCTTGGCGGCGTACCGGTCGGACCTGGAAATGCTGGCGCGGGAGGCAGAAACCCACGGGTGGTCCCCCTTGACGGCGACGTCGGACGACCTTCGGGCGGCGTTGGAGGCCTGTGCCCAGTCGGGACGCAGTGCGCGGACCCAGGCGCGGTACCGCTCGGCCATTCGGCAGTTTTACCGCTACATCGCGCTGGAAGGGCTTCGGGCCGACGACCCCACAGACGGGTTGCGGGCGCCGCGGCTGCCCCAAAAACTGCCTGTCTACCTGACCACGGAGGAGGTAGACCGCATGGCGGCCGCCATCGACCGCAGCCGCCTCACGGGCGAACGGAATTTGGCCATTTTAGAAACGCTTTTTGGCTCGGGTTTGCGGGTGAGCGAGTTGGTCGGCCTTCGCCTGCGGGACGTCCACGTCGACGACGGGTTGCTGCGGGTGCTGGGGAAGGGCAACAAAGAACGCTTGGTTCCCCTGACCGACGTTGCCGGCCGCGCCATTCACCGCTACGTGCACGAAGTTCGGGTGCACCAAAAGCCCGCCAAGGGCTCCGAGGACCATGTCTTCTTGAACGTGCGGGGCGGCAAACTCAGCCGCGTGATGGTGTTTTTGGTGCTGCGGGAACTCGCTGCGTTGGCGGGCATCAAAAAGACCATTGGCCCCCACACCCTGCGGCACAGCTTTGCCACGGCCCTGGTCCAAAACGGAGCCGACTTGCGCGCCGTCCAGCTGTTGCTCGGGCACGAGAGTATTACCACCACAGAAATTTATGCGCACTTGGAAGACAAGCACCTGCGCCAAACCTTGGAGCATTTCCACCCGTGGTCCGCGGGAAGGGTCCAAAAAGAGTAGAAAACCGGCTGGAATAGGCCTTAGGGCCGGTTCAGCGGGGGAGCAATGGGATTTTTTTGCACCAACGCGCGCCACACAATGCTGCCCCGGTACACCCCTTCGGAAGGCCAGCCCCGGGGGAAGGGATCTTGGGCCAAAATGGCCCGGTGCATGCGGCCGTAAAACGCAAAATGCGCCCGCAAAATGGCCGCGGTATGGGCGGGTTGCCGCTGCAGCAAGAACCGAATGCCCGCCAAGCCGTCCAGCACCAAACGGGCCATGACCACCGGAAGCGCCACAGCAGGGGGCAGGTTCCGTACCAAAATGTAGAGGTTGTTGCGGAAGTTCAGGAAGGTTTTGCGGGGATGCAGGGCATTCAGGGTGCCGCCTCCTACATGCAACACGGTGCTGGAATTGACGCAGACCACGTCCCACTGGCAGCGGTGCATGCGCCAGCACAGGTCAATCTCTTCCATGTGGGCAAAGAGGGATTCGTCCAAGCGTCCGGCGGCTTGGAAAGCGTCCATCCGAACGGCCAAACAGGCCCCCGAGGCCCAAAAGACAGGCCGCACTTCCGGGTGGGCGTATTGGCCGCGGTCGGTTTCGCAGTGGTCCAGCACGCGGCCCCAGGCATAAGGGTAGCCCAGAACGTCCATGCAGCCCCCGGCGGCTCCGGCGTATTCAAATTCGGTGGGATGGGCGTGGCTGCGCAGCACGGGTTGGGCCGCTCCGAGGCGGGGGTTGTCTGCAAAAGCGCGCTCCAGCGGTTCCCACCACAGCGTCAGGGGGGCAATGTCCGAATTCATCAACACCGCCACGTCCAGGCCCGGCCAGCGGGACTTTAATCCCTCCAGCGCCGTGTTGTATCCGCCGGCATAGCCCCGGTTGGCGTCCATGGGCCACCACAGGGTGCGGGGGTGGTTCGACGCCACATAGGCCGCGGAATCGTCGGTGGATCCGTTGTCTGCCACCACAACAGCCACGTGGTCCGGCGTGGTTTGTTCGACGGCACCCAGGAATTGCTCCAGCCAGTGCCGACCGTTCCAGTTCAGAATGACGACGGCATGCCGAACGTCGGAATTACCTGCCGCCGCTGCCATTTCCGAAGAAAATGTTGTCCCCAATGCGGGATCCAAAATTCACCCGGTTGGTTCGGCCGGTTTCGTCCGGGTCGTTGGTGAAGTAGGAGCGCTTTTGGAGGACGATTTGCCAGCGCGGGTTGCTAATTTCCCCGATGGCGGTGGAATGGATCAATTCGTAGGCCTTGGTGCCCACTGTCAAGTTGGCAAAAATAAAGACCCGGTTGATTTGGTAGGGGGCGTTGGCGCATTCCAACACGTTGTACTGCCACATTTCGTAAGGGTAGGCGTCGGTTTCAAAGGGGCGTTTTTCCGTGAGGGTAGGGGCCCCGTATTGCAGGTAAATTCGGCCGCGGTCGGTGGCAAATCCCGGAAGGGCCGACGTGGCGAATTCGTTCTCGACCTCGATCACGCGGTCCTGGTAAAAGGCAAAGGCGTCCAAGGCGGTGGCGGGCTGGCGTTTTTCCCAGAATCCCTCCATCCAAGAAAGCAGGAGGGTGTCGTTTTTCTGGAGCAAAAGGGACTCAATTTGGGTACGCTGGGCGGCGTCGGCAATGGGGTAGTGGGAAGAAATCCACCAGCTGGGGCCTTGGTCTGCCACGCGGTCCCACCACAGGGGGTTGCGCACTTGCCCCGCTTGGATGCGGGTGGTGGTGTCTACCGGTGCCATGCGGTAAAAGGGCAGGGATACGGACCCGTGCACGGTGCCGTCGCTTTTGGTAAACTGCACTTCGGCGCTGTACAAGCCTGAAGGCAAGGCCGCCACGGGAAGAACCAGGGGCTGCACCACCACGTCGCCCTCCAAGGTGTGGGTGAACTTGCGCTGCGTGGAGAAGTCGGGCAGGTCGCGTTGCCGCTGGGTGTCTTTCAGGACCAAAGAAACCAGTCCGCGGTCGCCTTTTTTCCATCCATACGATTCCGCATACACGCTCAATTTTTCGGCGTTTTCAAAGAGGGTAGGCGTGCCCCAGCTCAGGAGCGGGATGGCTTGCAGTCCGTACCGATCGAATGCTTTTCCCGTGCCGTTGCCGATGGATTCGGCCAAGAAGGCTTGGGCGGTGCGGGTGCCGTCTACGCGGACACTTCCCTTCAATTCCAGCGGGGCGGCGGTGTCTCCGTCGGACTTGAACGAAAACCATACTTTTTTCTGGCCGGAATCCAGTCCGACGCTCAGTTTTTGCACAAAGGGTACCGCGGCTCCGGTGCTGCTGGGCGGCACCAAAAGCAGCCGATCTGCGTACGCCAGGCTGTCTTTTCTGCCGTCTGCATGAAAAACCAAGACGGTGGCGTCCACCGGGGTTTTGGCCACGCACGAAAAGTGAAATTCCACGTACCGACGGTTGTCAGGCAGCTTAAAATCATAGGCTTGCACCGAAATAACGGGCAGCCGATCTTGGGCTTTGAGGGCATCGATTCCCGCTATTGACAAGGTCCAAAAGGCGGTTTGGACCAAAATTTTACTCCAAAAAATGGCTGTATTCATTGCGTACGAAGATAGCGCTCGTATCTTTGCCCCGGAAGAATGGCAGAGTGGTCGATCGCGGCGGTCTTGAAAACCGTTGACTGTAACAGGTCCGGGGGTTCGAATCCCTCTTCTTCCGCCAGCTCCACCGAGCAATTGCGCCCCCATCGGGGCGCTTTTTTTTTGCCCCCGGCGAGCGAACTCGTTCAAGTGCGCTGGGGGCCTAAAAAAGAAGGCGGCGCGCCACAACGCGCCAGCAGTCGCTTTGAGGCGTGGCATTTTACTCTTAGGCCAATGACAACTTGCTGGAACAAAGTAACTCGGTCGTTTTGATAGGAGACCCACGTGAACCCAACCCCCACTTGGGGTGTTAGGGTACCATGAATCCTGCATTCGCTGCCTTTACCGACGTCCAAAAAGACCGCATCATCCAAATGGCGTGGGAAGACCGAACCCCGTTCGACGCCCTGCGCCTGCAATTTGGCCTGACGCCCGGCGAGGTGGTGGATTTCATGCGGGCCAACAGCCTGCCCAGCAGCTTTCGGATGTGGCGAAAACGGATGAAGGGCCGGGCCACCAAGCACGCCCGGCGGCGGGACCCGTCGGTGCAGCGGTTCAAGTGTTCGCGGCAACGGGACACCGGCAACCGCATCGCCAAGCGTTGAGGCCGGACGTCGG
>JBILEM010000113.1:0-5174 GCA_044352085.1 Schleiferiaceae bacterium | reverse complement strand
TGGCATTTGCCGAAAAATACCCCCAGGCCTCCCAGGCGCGTCGGGCCCAAATCAATGCGGCCTTGGCCTACCGGAACAAAGGCGACTTGAACCAAGCCGCCATTCTGCTGAAAAGTGTGGCCGATAAAAATCCCGGTACGTCGGAAGCACGTGAAGCCCTTTCGCAAGCGCGAAGCGTATACGACGATCTGGGTCGATTGGAAGAGTATTTGGATTGGGTAGGAGGGGTTGCCCAATCGGGCGTTTCGGTCAATTCCTTGGATTCATTGGCTTACACCAGTGCGTATGAAAAATTCGCATCCGGAAAAACGGCCGAGGGTTTAGCCGCGTTTCAGGCCTATATCCGCCGCTATCCTCAAGGGTCATTCGTCTTGCAGGCACAGCATTACCGCGGGGAATCCGCCCGGGCATTGGGCAAGTGGGACGAAGCCTTGACGGCCTACCGCGCAGTCACCGATCTGCCCCGATCGACCTACTCCGAGAATGCCTACCGGTGGTTGGGCACCCGGGCACTGATCGATAAAAATTATGCAGAAAGCCGATTGGCCTTTGAGAAGTTGCTTACCCTCAGCGAAAAGCCCGAAGATTTTCGGCGGGCCAACGAAGGACTCATGCGGTGTGCTACAGGCCTGAAGCAGTACGCCACATCGGTGCAATTTGCGGAAGCGGTTCTGGCGGACGACAAGCATGCTCCCGAAGTTCGCAGCGAGGCATACGTCATCAAGGCGCATGGTTTGTTGGCTCAAGGAGATTCAGCCGCGGCCCGTGCGGCATTTGACCAAGTGGTGCTGCGAACCCGAGGCGGTTTCCAAGCAGAAGGGTTTTATTACCAAGCCCTATTCTTAGCCCGATCCAAAGATTATTCGGGAAGCAACGAGTCGGTATTTGCCCTCATTGACAACCACCCGAGCGAAGTCACCTGGCGCCACAAAGGATTGTTGCTTTTGGCGGAAAATTACTGGGGCCTGAACGACAAGTTCCAGGCGCAGTACACGGTGGATTTCTTGCTGGAAGATTCTCCGTCGGGGGAAATCAAAGCAAAAGCAGAATTGTTCAAAGCATCGGTGTCTTCATCACCGGAAATAACTCGTGATCCACAATCCGCTAAGTAAGATGAAAATACGATTGATTTTGAGTGCGGTTGCGGTATTGGCTGCAACGGCCGCATGGGCTCAGCCTACGGGTGGAACCATGGGCGGTGTGGATATTTTGGTAGTGGACAAGTACAAAGCCAAGGTGCGGGAGGCCGTCAAGATTACCGGCCAGCCCGAGGTGAAAGACACCACCGTTAAGCCGCTTCCCGTGTCCATTCGGGTGCGGCCTCGATTTGTGGTTCCCAAAGTGCAGCTGGAGCCGATAGCCCCTTTGTCGATTGGCAAAACAAGGCTGGAGCGGATGCCCAAGAATTACATCCGCATGGGAGTCGGAAATTACGGCTCCCCCGAAGTCGCATTGGCCGTCGGGGCGGGCCGTACCACCAATGCGTCATGGGCATTGAAAGCATCGCACCAAAGCACGGTTACGGGGGTTCCGCAGGAGACTCGGGTATTCCGCGACAACGCCTCGCAAGACAACCGCCTCCAAGCGCGGTGGGTGCAAAATGTGGGCAGTGTACGAATGTCCATGGGACTGGAAGGGCAAAGCCAGATGGTGTCCTTTTATGGGGTGCCTTTGGATTCGGCTCTCAATTTGGCAGATACCGCCAATCGCGCACCGCAGCGGTGGATGCATTCGGGAGGGGGGCAGTGGAACATTGAACCCTTGCGGACCAACCGCCGGTCGGTTTTTTATGGCGTTCAAACCGAGTACCGGTTTTTGTACGACGCGGTGGGAAGTGCCCAAGAGCATCGCGCACGCATTGCTGCGGACTTCCGGAAGCCCGTTGGCAATGTAGAGCTGTTGCTTCCTCTGTCGTCTACTTTTTTGGATTTGAAGCAATCGTTTGGAACAACGCGTATCGTGGTAGCGGAATTTGCGCCTTCGGTGGCAGATACGGTGGGGATTTTGAGTTTTACGGCGGGGTTCAAAGCGGTGCCAACATTCCGCCAGTCCCCAGGAATGGCCGTACCGACAAAATTGTATGTATTCCCCAATATCCAAATGACCGTACCGTTGGTGAAAAATCTGATCAACATCCAAGGCGGTTACGTGGGCTCGGTCTTGAACAACGGATGGGGAGGTTTGTTGGCCGTCAATCCGTGGATTTCGGAGTTGACCAATTACCGAGAATCTTCGGAAACCCGGCTTTACGGAGGACTCACCGGCCGCATTACGGGACGTTTGAGCTACCAAGTGGGTGCGGCGTTTGTGGACCGCAACCACGCGGCCCAATTTTATCGGGATGCGGGAAAATTATCCACCGACTCGGGGAGGATGCATCTCGAATACGTGAATTGGACCAATTTTCAGCAGCGCGCAGAATTGGCCTACCAGCACCCCATCGGATTGGAAGTTCGGTCGTTCTACGAACGCAATGGATTCAAGAGCAGCGGCGGAACCTTGTACCACTTGCCGGCCTACGAGGCAGGACTTAATGCTTTGTTAAACCTCAAAGGAAAGGTTCGCTTGGAGTCGGATTTGCGCTGGGTGGGTCCGCGGAACATTCCGAGTGTAGACACGGAACCGGCCCAACTCCCTTCGTATTTGGATTGGCGCATGGGGGTTTATTACCAGTATAACAAACAGCTTCAAGCGTATGCCAATGGCACCAACTTGTTGAACCGTCCTTATGCCTTGTGGCAGGGGTATACGGTCCAGGGGATACGCGGGGTTCTGGGCTTGTCCTACAAGTTCTAAACAGCTTCCCGCTCGCCTCGGGTGAGCAGGCCGATTTCCCGGTTGAAAAACGGGAATTGTTGAAAACCTGTTGAAAATAGGGGGTCTTTCCCGAAGCGGTCTCGCGCATGCGCGAGACCGCTTCGTTATCTTTGTAGGTATTCCAAAAATAAGACGCATTCCATGAGCGACCCCAAGAATTACGGCGCAGATAGCATTCAAGTACTCGAAGGATTAGAGGCGGTGCGCAAGCGCCCCGCCATGTACATTGGCGACGTAGGTATAAAAGGCCTTCACCACTTGGTTTATGAGGTGGTGGACAACTCCATTGACGAGGCACTTGCCGGCCACGCAAGTCGGATTGACGTTCAGATCCACGAAGACAATTCCATTTCGGTCAAGGACGACGGACGGGGCATTCCCGTAGCCATGCACACCAAGGAGCAAAAGTCGGCCCTGGAAGTGGTCATGACGGTGTTGCACGCCGGGGGTAAGTTTGACAAGGATTCGTACAAGGTTTCCGGCGGTTTGCACGGAGTCGGTGTGAGCTGTGTGAATGCCCTTTCGACCGACCTGAAAGTCGATGTCCACCGCGACGGCAAGCACTACCGCCAAGAATACAAAATCGGTGTGCCCCAGTACCCGGTAAAGGAAATTGGCGCATCGGACTACCGCGGCACCATTGTGCATTTTGTGCCTGACGCATCGATTTTCTACGAAACCGTTTACCATTACGATATTTTGGCTGCCCGGTTGCGGGAGCTGTCCTTTTTGAACCGGGGAATCACCATCACCCTGACCGATTTGCGCAACCCCGACGCGCAAGACGAGAATTGGCAACCCCGTGCGGAAACCTTCTTCTCGGAAGGCGGATTGCGGGAGTTTGTGATTTACGTGGACCAAAACCGCGAGCCTTTGATTGAGGACGTGATGTACATGGAAGGCGAAATCGAAGGCATTCCCGTGGAAGTGGCCATGAAGTACAACACTTCGTACTCCGAAAACATCCACTCCTACGTCAACAACATCAACACGCACGAAGGCGGTACCCACTTGGCCGGTTTCCGCCGCGCTTTGACGCGTACCCTGAAAAAGTACGCCGACGAAAGCGGTATCCTGACAAAGGAAAAAATCGAAGTAGCCGGCGACGACTTCCGCGAGGGGTTGACTGCCGTCATTTCGGTAAAGGTTATGGAGCCCCAGTTCGAAGGCCAGACCAAAACCAAATTGGGCAACTCGGAAGTCGGCGGTGCGGTAGACCGCATTGTGGGTGAGATGCTGGCCAACTACCTGGAGGAGCACCCTGCAGAAGCGCGTATTGTGGTTCAAAAGGTCGTCTTGGCGGCGAAAGCCCGGATTGCAGCGCGCAAAGCCCGGGAGATGGTACAGCGCAAAACCGTTCTCGGAAGCAACAGTTTGCCCGGAAAATTGGCGGATTGCCAGGAGACCGACCCCGCGAAGTGCGAAATTTTCTTGGTCGAAGGAGACTCGGCCGGAGGTACGGCCAAACAAGGCCGCGATCGGCATTTTCAGGCCATCATGCCGCTCCGGGGCAAGATCCTGAACGTGGAGAAAGCCATGATTCACCGGATTTTTGAAAACGAAGAAATTCGCAACATTTTTACCGCCCTGGGCGTGAGCATTGGCACCGAAGAGGACGTAAAAGCCCTCAACATTGCCAAATTGCGCTACCACAAAATCGTAATCATGTGCGACGCCGACGTCGACGGTTCCCACATCGCCACCTTGATCATGACGTTCTTCTTCCGCTACATGAAGGAGCTGATTGAACGCGGGTACGTTTACATTGCCTCACCGCCCTTGTACTTGGTGAAAAAAGGCAACAAGCAGCAGTACGCGTGGAACGACCAACAGCGCGACGTTTTGTCCCGCGAATTGGGCGGCGAGAACGAGTCCGGTGTGAATATTCAGCGGTACAAAGGTTTGGGTGAAATGAATGCGGAGCAGCTTTGGGACACCACCATGAACCCCACCTTCCGTACATTGAAGCAGGTGACCATCGAAAATGCCACCGAAGCAGACCGCATCTTCTCCATGTTGATGGGAGACGATGTTCCGCCGCGCCGCGAGTTCATTGAAGCAAATGCAAAATATGCCCGCATTGACGCGTAATCCGGTGGATTTTGCGCACTAATTTTGCACGGCAATTCTGCATAATAAAACCCTTGGTATGAAAATTACGGTCGTCGGTGCCGGCAACGTTGGTGCCACCTGCGCGGAAAATATCGCGCGTTTGGAGCTTGCTCCGGAAGTTGTATTGTTGGACATCAAAGAGGGCTTCGCCGAGGGCAAGGCCATGGACATGATGCAAACCGCAGCCATCCAAGGTTGGAGCACGCGGATCACCGGTACTACAGGCGATTACAGCAAAACGGCAG
>JBILEM010000005.1:0-16329 GCA_044352085.1 Schleiferiaceae bacterium | reverse complement strand
TCGGGAGGATACACCTCGCGATCGGAAGAGGTGTGGTCCAAGCCTTTTCCTTATTTGGTTGCGCAGCCCGACACGTTTAGCCTGCGGTGTCCCCAAACCCGCTGGACCAAGCGCGTGGACAAAGAAGCGTTTGTTCGTTTTTTTGCCACAAAAATGGGCCAGAACCCCGGCGATGCCTCTTTTCGGCAGGCGGTTCTGGGCATTGTTCAAGCCGACGAACGACGGGCGTTGTTCCAGTACGGAGGGAAAACCCTGAAGCTCCGCGAGGTTCGGGAGAAATTTGGGTTGCGTTCCACCTATTTCACGGTGGAAGACGCCGAGGCCGAGGTGGTCTTGCGGGGCAAAGGATTTGGGCACGGGGTGGGATTGTCCCAAGAAGGCGCCTTTCGCATGGCCCGAATGGGGTACTCCGTAGAGGAGATCCTCCGGCATTATTACCCCGGAACGGTTCTCACCTCGACCGTATTGGGGCGATAAACGCTTAAAGCGGCTCCCGGCCGATGGGAGTGTTAGGGGTTGATTGAGCCGCTATCTGTTTATATACGTTTGCAACCGATTACCGGCAATAGGTCGTCTGACTTTTACCGGGTGAATGCGTATCCGTGGTTGGTTCCTTTGCTGGGCTGGTGTTTGGGTGGATTTCTTTCCCAAACGGAGGTCTTGTTGCCAGAAGATGTGGGTGTTTATTTGGAGTCCTGCGTGCCCTTGTGGGCCTTGGGACTGGGGCTTTCCGTACTGGGGGCGGTCTGGAAGTGGCGATTGGGAGCGGTGGCAGCCCTTTTCTTGGGTTTTGGGTGTTTGGGCTTTGAACGCACCGAGAACGCATGGCCCGATGCTCCCGAAGTACGTTCGCTCTTTCAAGGTGCCGGGGTTTGTTGGGACAACCGAACGTTTGAAGACTCGGAGGGGTTTCGGTGGCGCATGGTTTGGCTCGATACCGTGCACATGCTGCAGGAATTTCCTTCTGTTTGGCAGGTTTCGGCCCAGGTAGAGCCCTTGACGCCTGCATCCATTCCGGGAGGATTTTCTGCACGCGCCGTTTTTGGACCGCAGGGCTTTTCGGGGCAGATGTGGGTACAGCACGGGACTCCCGTAGGAAGTGCGTCTTCGGATTTTCGTTGGAAAGGGCTGTTTATGAAAATCCAGCAAGCCGCTGTTCATCGGATTGATCAATGGTCGTATTCGGGAGAAACCCGGGGATTGATCAAAGCGCTTTTGGTAGGGGATCGGTCTGAAATTTCGCCCGAAATCCGCACGGGGTTCGCTCGGTTGGGACTGGCCCACATTGTTTCCATCAGCGGCTTTCACATGGCTTTAATTTTCTCGTTTTTTGCTTTTTTCGCCAAAAAAGCGGGCCCGAAAAGAGGCCGACTTTTTGAAATTTTCGGATTGCTGGCGGTGGTGGGGTTTACCGCTGTTAGCGGGGGAGCGCCGAGCGCCGTTCGTTCTGCCTTGATGGCTTTTGTGGCTGTTTTGGGCCGTTGGTTGCATCGGCCCCAAATGGGGCTGCACCATTTGACCTTGGTCGCTCTTTTGTTGTTGGCCTGTTTTCCTCTCTGGCTGTTGGATCTCGGATTTCAATTGAGCGTGGTTTCCTTGGCGGGCATTTTGCTTTGGGCGCCCCAAAAAATACCGGCGTGGGAGGCGGCATGGTGGACCTCCTGGGCGGCCCAAATGGCCACGTTGCCCTTGACGGTACTCGTTTTCCATCAATTTTCCTGGGTTTTTTTGTTCTCCAATGCCGTGGCCGGTCCCTTGTTTGAACTATTACTGGGGTACTGGATCTTTCAAGGACTCGTGGAGGCATTACTTTTTGAGGTCTTTTCCTTGGCCTCGTGGGAGTCTGTTTGGAGGGATTGGGAATTGAAAGCAACGTACTACGTCGACCAGGCCGTTGCGCTATTGACCCAATGGGGCAACCACCCGAGTTCTGCGCAGGAAGGCGTTTTTCCAGACGCATGGCATTTGGTTTTGCTGGTTTTGTTGGCAGCGGGGTCCGCTTGGTCCGTGTACAAGGAGGCAGGAAGGGGGACGAGGTGGCTCGTTGCAGGAGCCTGGATACCGGTTTGGATCCATTGGGTAGGAGTGGCCCGTTTGCCTCCCGCGTCCCATTGCACGGTGTACACCACGCGTTCGTCGTGGGTGGTGGAGTTCAATACGCCCGACAGCAACTGGGCGTATTGCACCCCTCGCCAAATGGATAACACCTTTTTTTGGGAAGTCTCGTCGGCGGGGGAGCGTCTTCGGCTTCGCGGTAATAAAGCAACAGGCGGTCGATCAGCGGTTTCATATACTTCTCTCAAAGCGATGGTGGAACAATTGCCGTATTGGGACAGCACCCGCACCTACCAAAGGTGGGTCTGGCAAACGTCCGATTGGGTAAAGAAGGAGCAACTGCCCGATGACTCCTAGGTCCGTGTGCTTTGTAGGATGCGGTGCAATTCCACCACTTGTTTGGCAGGAGCCGGGTCGTGTACGCGTAACACGTGCGCACCGCGTTCCATGGCCCATGCGTGCAGGGCGGTTGTCCCATTCAGGGCATTCTCGGGGGTTGTTTCCAAGGGCTTGTAGACCATGGACTTGCGCGAAACGCCTACCAGGAGGGGGCAATGCAAGGCAAGAAAAACGGGGAGTTGTTCCAGCAAGCGGTAGTTGTGCTCCACCGTTTTCCCAAAACCGAATCCGGGATCGAGGAGGATGTCCTGGATACCTGCTTCGCGGCAGGCTTCCAGCCGTTTGGCCAAAAATCCAAAAACGTCTTGAACCACGTTCTTGTACTGCGGCGCTTGCTGCATGGTTTCGGGTCGGCCTTGGTGGTGCATTATGGCATACGGAACTCGGAGGCGGGCAACGGTGGGGATCATGGCGTCGTCCCATAGCCCGGCGGATACGTCGTTGATCAAACCGGCTCCGGCCTCAACGGATTTTTGTGCAACAACCGCTCGGTAGGTGTCCACTGAAATTGGAATACGGGGGTGGTTTTGGGCCAAATGCTTCAAAACCGGTTCGATGCGGGCCCATTCTTCCTCCGGAGAGGGGGGAGTAGATCCGGGACGCGTCGAGCAACCTCCTACATCCACCCAGTCGGCCCCGTCGGCAATGAGTTCGTCTACCTTGTTCAAGGCGGCTTGGTGCATGGCCCTGCCGTCGGCGTAAAAGGAATCCGGCGTGGCATTGAGTATTCCCATGACCGCGGGGGTTTCCAAGGAGTACAATCCCGACGGGAAAGGGACAAAGTGAACCATGGGTGTATTGTATCTTCGTGGTTCAAAGGTAATCCATGACTCAAACGCAAACCGAATACCGCGCCGTGCTGGAGGAGTGCAGAACGCTCTTCTCCAAAAAGTTGCAAGATTACGGACCGGCATGGCGCATTTTGCGGCTTCCGTCGCTTACCGACCAGCTGTACATCAAGGCGAACCGGATTCGCAGCATTCAGCAAGCGGGTCAGCAAAAGGTAGAGGATTCCATTGAGGGAGAATTCATTGGAATCCTCAATTACAGCATTGCTGCATTGATTCAATTGGATTTGGGCGTGGTGGACCAGCCGGATTTAACCGCAGACCAGGCCTTGGCCCATTTCGATCGACAAGCCGACCGGGCTTTTCAGTTAATGGAACTCAAAAACCACGACTATGGCGAGGCCTGGCGAGATATGCGCATTCCCAGCTTGGCCGATATGATTTTGCAAAAGATTTTGCGGGTCAAGCAAATCGAAGACAACCAAGGCCTGACCGTGGCCAGCGAAGGGGTGGATGCCAATTACCTGGACATGATCAATTACGCCGCTTTCGCGTTGATTAAAATGAAATTTCAAGGAGCATAGCTATGAACAAATTTGTGTGGAATGCCATTACCCAGGGGGCCCGCATCTTGGTAGGAGCCCTTTTCATTTTTTCCGGAGTCATCAAACTCAACGACCCCGTTGGATTCGGCTACAAACTGGAAGAGTATTTTTCCGAAAGTGTACTGAATTTGCCCTTTTTGGAGCCTTTGGCCTTGCCGATGGCGGTTTTTTTGGTTTTGCTTGAGGTGCTGTTGGGGGTTGCCCTGTTGGTAGGAGCTTTTCGGTTGTGGACCCTGTGGCTACTGGCTTTGTTGATGGGCTTTTTTACGTTTTTGACTTTTTACAGCGCGTATTTCAACAAGGTCACGGATTGCGGCTGTTTCGGAGACGCCATCCCCTTGACTCCCTGGGAATCGTTTACCAAAGACGTCATTCTGTCGATTTTGATTGCCCTCCTTTGGTTGGGCAAGGATTTTATTCACCCCCTGGGTTCATCCAAGCTCCGGAATGCGGTGTTGGGCCTGTCTCTGCTGGCTGGGGCCGCTTTTGGCTACCACGTTTTGAACCATTTGCCGGTGTGGGATTTTCGGGCCTACAAACCCGGGACGGCGGTGGAAGAATCTATGAAGTCGGCCGAAGAATTGGGGCTCCAAGGGCCCGTGTACGAAACCTTTTTCACCCTGGTCCACAAGGAGTCTGGCGAGAGTAAAGAAGTGAGCGGCACCGCCTACACCCAAGAAAAATGGTACGAAAAGCCGGAGTGGGAACTGCAAGCGGACCTGGTTCGGCAAGAAAAAGTACAAGACGGCTACGTTCCTCCCATCCACGATTTTTCTTTGGTTATTGACGGGGAAGACCGCACCGCTTCTGTTTTGGCTGAAGAAAAGGTCATTTGGGTCACTTTGTACCGGTTGGATCGGACCAACGAAGCCCATTTCAAACGCATTTCGGACGCGGCTTGGAAATGGGAGAAAAAAGGCTGGAAGGTGATTGCGCTCACGTCGTCAACGGCGGAAGAAGCTACCGAATGGGCGCACCGGCACAACGCGCCTTTCGAATGGGCACTGATGGACGGGACCACGGTGAAGACCATCAACCGAGGCAATCCCGGTTTGACGATTTTGCGCAAAGGCCGCATAGTATCTCATGTCCACGGCAACGATGTGGGTGCCGATTGGGACCCCGATGCCCATGCCGCCGAGGCCGAAAAGCGTTTGACACGCTGAGATGCGTCGGCTGGGGCAGTCCATCGCGATTTTGTGGGGCGTAGCCACCCTGGTTTTCTTCCTTTTTCACGGAGTAGGAGGGGACCCGGCGCGCATGATGCTGGACCAGCGCGAAGACCCCCAGCAATTGGAATTGCTGCGCAAGCAGTACGGTTTTGACCGCCCCTTGGGGGAACAGTATGTCCGTTATTTGGCCCATTTACTCCCCGTTCAAAAGAAAGAGACCGGCTGGACGTTGGCCCTGCCTGATCTCCAAACAAGCTACCAAAGGCCGGGAATCCCCGTGGTGGACCTGCTGGCCGGAACCTTTCCCAATACGCTTTTGCTGGCGGGAGCTTCTATGCTTTTCGCCGTTTTGATCAGTGTTCCGTTGGGCGTTTTGTCGGCCTTGGGACATGGTTCGTGGTGGGACCGCGCCATCGGATTGCTCTCCACTTTGGGCATGGCAGCGCCCAGTTTTTTGGTGGCCTTGGTGGTGGCCTGGCTGTTTGCCTTTCTTTGGCACGACTGGACCGGACTTCCCTTGACCGGGAATTTCCGGGAACTGGACGACTACGGTACGACCGTTCAAGTGCATTGGAAACACCTGATTTTGCCGGCGTTTACCTTGGGAATTCGTCCGTTGGGGGTATTGATTCAAATGATGCGTTCGTCGGCGTTGGATGTTTTGGCCCAAGATTACATCCGCACGGCCCGTGCCAAAGGGGTGAAAACCCCGGCCCTGGTGCTGCGGCACGTGCTCCGAAACGCGTTTAACCCCCTGGTTACCACCTTGTCAGGGTGGTTTGCCGGACTGCTGAGCGGGGCCGTCTTTGTAGAGGCCGTTTTTGGTTGGAACGGTACCGGCAAGTTGATGGTGGAAGCCTTGAACGGTCGGGACCTCCCCGTGATCATGGGCTGCGTCCTGTGGTTATCGGTCGTTTTTGTGGTGTTGCAGGCCGTTGTGGACGTTCTTTATGGTTTCTTGGACCCACGCGCAAATCGTACCTTCACGGCATGAAAATGCTAGCCGGAAACTGGAAAATGAATACCACCCCGAACGACGGGTTGGCCTTGTTGGATGCCCTTTCAGAGGGCTTAACACCCGAGCGAATTGGGGACGTCCATGTGGTGGTGGCACCGCCCTTTACGCATTTGGCGTGGTCCGTTCAGCGGCTGTGGGAAATTCCGGAAATCAGCGTAGCGGCCCAGAATTGCCACGAACATGCGAGCGGAGCCTTCACGGGAGAGGTTTCCTTGCCCATGTTGAAAGATTTGGAAGTGGATGCCGTTTTGGTGGGCCACTCTGAGCGCCGCACGTATTTCCATGAGACCGACGCGACCATCGGAAAGAAGATCCGCGCCGCCTTGGATACCGAAATTTCGCCCATTTTGTGTGTGGGGGAATCCCTGCAAGAGCGCCAATCCGGCCAGGAGTGGACGGTGGTAGAACGCCAGCTGGCGACGGCCTTGGAAACAGTGGACGCCGAAGAGGCCCACAATGTAGTCATTGCGTACGAGCCTGTATGGGCCATCGGAACCGGAGAAGTCGCCACGCCCGAGCAAGCCCAGGCGATGCACGCCCGAATCCGAACCTGGTTGAAAGAACGGTTTGACGGCGGAACCGCGCAAACCATGGCCCTTCTGTACGGCGGCAGCGTGAAACCTGACAATGCGACCGCTCTTTTTTCGCAAAAAGACATCGATGGGGGGTTGATTGGGGGAGCTTCCCTGAGCGCATCTGATTTCTTGGCCCTGCTCGACGCTTTGCGCCAATCCTAATTTCATACCGATTTCCATGGATTACATCTGTTTGGACATTTCTGTGGCCGATGCCACTGCCTTGGAATTGCTCCAAGCAGACCTGGAGTCTTTGCCTGTTGAGACCGTTGATTTTCCCGATGGGGAGGAGGGGAGCCGCGCACGGGCCTATATCCCCGAGTCGGCCTATCGCTCCGTCGAATTGGCCGATTTTCCACTGGCGGCCTCGTTGGGTCCGGTTTCTTGGACCGAAAGCCGGATGGTCCATCAGAACTGGAATGCGGTTTGGGAGGCCTCGTTTGCGCCCATTTCGATCGGAAACGACCTGTACATTCGGGCACCTTTTCACCCCGAATCGGCTGCAGGGGAATACCTCCACGAAATTGTGATGGAACCCAAAATGGCCTTCGGTACCGGACACCATGCCACCACCTATTTGATGTGCGAAGCCCTTCTTTCCTTAGAAATTCAAGGAAAAAGGGTTATGGATATGGGGTGTGGAACCGCGGTTTTGGCGGTTTTGGCGGCCCAGCGGGGCGCATCCTTTGCCGGGGGGATTGACATCGACGAACATGCCCTAGCGAACGCCCGCGAAATAGCGTCCAACAACGGCTTCCCGGAAATGCCCTTGGAAACCGGCGATGCCACTCTTCTGCCTCAATTGGATTGGGTTCAACCCGGATTTGACCTGTGGATTGCCAACATCCAGCGCAATGTGCTGCTGGATGACCTCGAAGCTTACACCGGCTATGTTGTGCCAGGAGGGAACCTTTTGCTCAGTGGTTTTTACGAAGAGGACGTGCCCGTACTCCGCGAAAAGGCTGAGCAATTGGGCTTGGTTTTTGAAGGGACTTCGGTGAAAGACCGCTGGTGCCGCATGGACTTGCGCAAACCCCTTGAAGCATGAATCGTTGGATCTCCTTTTTTGGCCGTTCGGGGGCTCGTTGGATGGGGCACTTGGGGTTGTTTTGGGTGCTTCTTGTTGCAGCGCCCAATGGGATGTCGGGTCAGTCTCTTAAAACACTGCCCACCGCGCCAAAAGAATTTGAGGAAGCCTTCGCTAAAACATTTGCTTCGCTTTACGGAAACAAAAAGTCGGCAGATGCTGAGCTCCTGCCGTTTTGGACCGTTTGGGCCCAATTGCCAGAGGAGTCCCAAGCCGTATGGATTCGTTTGGCCAACGGTTTGGTCAAGAAACGCGCTACCAACTTGGAGCCTTGGAGGGATTATGTCCAGGTCATTCGCGCCTGGACTGCCTTGGAGGATGAAAAAGTCGCAGAGGCCTGGTTGCTCCACGCTGAAGATTTGTTAAAAAAAGCTCCTTTGAGGGAGTATACCGACCATTTTCGGCAATGGCGCCTCCTGTGGTACGAAAGAACATTGTACAACGACGGCAATTTACGGTGGAGTTTGTTGGACGAACCGACTGTTTACGGAGCCGATCCCTTGCCGTATGTGGTATTGGATGGTCAAAAAATACGCGGTCGGTTTAAAAACGATTCCACCACGGCCGAGGCGGTAACCGGCAAGTTCTATCCCACAGCACGTCGCCTGCAAGCCCAGGCCGGGACGTTGGTTTCATGGACCCGGGCGGGTTTTTCACCCGACTCGCTGTATGCAGAATTGGGGCCTTTTGTCTTGGACGTAAGCAAACCCGGATGGACGGCGGATACCGCTACCTTATACAGCCAAATGTACCTCCGCGAGCCGGCAGCAGGTCGGTTCGAAGAGCGCTTGAGCGTGCGAAGCGAAGAGGAGCGCGCGACATTTCCGCGTTTTGACGGGTTTGACGACCGATTGATTTTGAACGATTTTTTCCCCGGGGTGGATTACACCGGAGGGTTTTCGGTTATGGGACGTCGGTTTTTTGCCTCGGTCCGGCAGGGCCGTGCGCAATTTTTGTTTCGCTACGACCAAAAACCGGCCTTGCGGTTGCGGGCCCCTCGTTTCTTGATTACCCCGGAGGCCCTTACCTCCGAGCAATCCGGTGTCTCCTTTCTATTCGCTTCGGGAGATTCCTTGCACCACCCCAAGTGCGAAGTTCGGTTTGACCCGGCCACCCTTGAAGTTCGCATCCGAAGGCCTCAAGTAGGATTGGCTTTGGTTCCTTTTGTGGATTCTTACCACGGAGTGGATATTTACTTGGATAAAATCGACTGGAAAACCGACCAACCCGCCTATTTTTTGGGCACCTTGAATTTGGGCACGCCCGCGCCGATGGTTGTGGAAAGCCGCCAGTATTTTCGCGGGGATCGGTTCAGCTCTTTGCAAGGGTTGGCAGCAAAAAATCCGCTCTATTTGGTGGATAAAATTGCCACTTCGTACAACAATAGTTTGAGCCTCAAAGACATGGCACGTGCCTACGGAATGGGGGAACCCGCCTGTGAAATCTTCATGATGGAATTGGCCGTCATGGGGTTTGTGCGCTACGACTTGGAACGGCAATGGATTGACGTGCAGCCCAAAGTCCGCGAGTATATCCTCAACGACCAAGCCAAACGCGATTACGATGTGATTCAGCTGGTTTCCGAGATCGCTACGGGGATGAACGCACAAGTTAGCCTCTTATCGGGGGACATGGACCTGGTAGGCATTCAGCAATTGGCGGTTTCCGACTCCCAAAAAGTGGCGTTCTATCCTGAAAAACAGCGAATTATACTCAAGAAAGGCCTGGACTTTGATTTTGATGGAGTGGTTAAAGCGGGTCGGTTCACCTTCCACGGTCGGCAATTCCGATTTGCCTATTTGCCCTTTGAATTGGCCATGGCCACCATCGACTCCATGAAGTTTTCCGTGGAGTCCTTCGAAGCAGAATCCGACGGTAGAAAGCGGTTGGTACAGGTGCGTAACACGCTTCAGAACATCAACGGCCGCCTTCAAATAGACCACCCGCAAAACAAATCCAGCACCAAGCGGTACACGGAATATCCCATTTTCACCAGCGGGAAACGTTCCTTTGTGTACTACGACAAACCCTCCACCTACGGAGGGGTTTACAACCGAGAAAAGTTCCAAGTGGAAATTGCGCCTTTTGCCATTGACTCCTTGGACAACACATCCACCCAAGGATTGAAGTTTGATGGGGTTTTCACTTCTGCGGGCATTTTCCCAGTAATGGCCCAGAAAATTGGGGTTCAACGGGATTATTCTCTGGGATTCACCACCCAAACTCCAGCAACGGGTTGGGCCGCGTATGGCGGGAAAGGCACCGTCGTCGGTGAAGTTTCTTTGAGTCTCAAAGGGCTGGAGTCCAAGGGCGATTTGGTTTATGCGCGAACCCGGTCAGCGGCTGAGCCTTGGGTTCTTTTTCCGGACTCCACCAAAGGGTTGGCCCTCCAGTCGCAGTTAACCGCATTGCCGGGTTCGTCCACAACCGGTCACCCCGAGATGAAAGGGCAGCGCTTGCAGGTGCAGTGGTATCCGTATGCGGCAACCTGGAAAGCGCGCTCCACCCGGGATTCGATGTTGGTATACGGAAAGGAATCGGGTTGGCTCCGCGGCCAGCTGATTTATCGCCCAGACAAATTGAATGCCTCTGGCATCTTGGGAATGCACCGATCGGAGACCGAAGCTCGGGATATGGCACTTTTTGCAGGAGCCATTAAATCTCAGGAGGCCCAGTTCCGCGTGCGAGCCACGGATTCCGGCCCATGGGGATTTGTTCTACCAAACGCCACGGCCAATTTGGACCTGACTACGCGCAAGGGTTTGTACGTAAGCAACGCGGGCAGTTCCCGGATGCAATTCCCCATCAACCAGTACGCTTCCACCTTGGACCGCGCTACATGGGACATCGCGCAGGAATCGGTGGCCTTGTCCAAGGGAACCGTTGGCGCCCAAGCCGAAATGATATCCGAACACCCCCAGCAAGACTCCTTGCGTTTTCAAGCGACAAAAGCCGTCTTTTTCTTGCGCCCCAGCGTTTTGAAAGGGGAAGGAGTTCCCCATTTGGACTTGGCCGACGCGCGGGTATTCCCGGATTCGAACCGGGTCGTCATCCAAGCCCAAGCGTACATGCGTCCGCTCAAGAATGCCAAGATGGTAGCCCCCCGGACGGAAGCGAACCACCGTTTGGAAAAGGCCGACCTTTTGGTAGAGGGGCGGAACAAGTTTGGCGGCACGGCAACCTACCTCTACGAGGATGTGAACGAAAAAGTGTGGCCCATTGCCTTTAGCCGCGTGCAGTCGGACAGCGGCGGGACCACCTACGGACGCGGCGATTTGAGCAAGGAGAAGCCTTTTCCTATCAGTCCGTATTTCCAGTTTTACGGAGTATCCAAAATGTATTCCGCCCAGGAACACCTGACCTTTGACGGATTCACGACCATTACAGCCGAATGTCCGTCGGTCTCTTCGCAGTATTTCCGGTCCAAGAGCGTGCTCGACCCGTCGGACATTGTGTTGGAATTACCGAACCGGGACACAGCGAAAGGGTTGAACCGGGTGTTCAACGGCATTTACCTTGCCCAAGACTCCGCAGCGCCCTATGCCGCCTTTATTGGACGGGGAGGCGCCCGCGCATCGGTGGAGCTGATTGGAGCGTACGGTGTTCTTTACTACGAACCCGAATTCAAGCAGTACGTGGTTACTACCCGTCGGCGCATGGAAGACCCCGAGGCGCCCGATAATATTCTGACCCTCAATACCGAAACCTGTGTTGTGGAAGGAACAGGTAAACTGCGCTTGGGCGAAAACACAGGGCTCTTGGGGATGAATGCCTTCGGGAAAATAACCGCAGACCTGAAAAAGTCGACCATGGATGCCCAGGTGGCGTTGACGCTGCAGTTTCATTTTCAGCCCGACGTGCTCAAGGGACTGGCGGCCGAATGGGCCACGGAGACCCCCGGGGATTACCTCTCCGACGCAGCCGTGGAACTGTGTAACCAAACGCTTGACCTGAAAGACCGGCAGTCTTACTACAAAGAAGGGGTGGCCGGTAAGTTGCCCAAACCGATGCGCACCACTTTGTTTTTGGACGACGCTCAACTTACTTGGGATGCAGGTTTGCGGACGTTTCGCTCCCAAGGTCCGTTGGTGGTTGGAGGGGTGGACGGCATGCCGTTGCACCGCGAGATGGAAGGGATTTTGGAATTGCGTAAAAAATCACGAGGCGACGAATTCACCCTGTACGTAAAAACAGCGGCCGAGTTGGAGCATTTTTTCCTCTACAAGCGGAATATGCTGCAGTTCTTTTCCACGCACAAGCCTTATTTGGATGCCATTTTGGCCACCGACCCTAACAAGCGCAGCATTCCTCCCAAAGACGGGCAATCGCCCTTTGTGTACAGCACGTCCTCGCGGGGGAAAATGCGGTTGTTCTTGGAGAACCAACCCATTCCGGCCGATGACCCAGAGTCTTCGGTGGACAACCCGGGAGAATTGCCTCCGGATGGCGGGGGGCAATAGGGAAGCAAATCGCTTGGAAACCGCGCAACGGCTGATTTATTTATCGGTAGTTTTTTGAAGAATCAAGAGTTTTTGTATATTTGCACTCCCTAACGGGAATGGCCCTGTAGCTCAACTGAATAGAGCACTTGACTACGGATCAAGAGGTTTTAGGTTTGAATCCTAACAGGGTCACGAAAGAAGGAAGCCCGCTGCAGTGCAGCGGGCTTTTTTTATGTCCCAACCTTTCGCAATGGTCGGTTCCTACCCCTATATTCGTGTTGAACTTAACGAGAAAAGCACATGCCGAATTCCCACGAAATCACCCTGACCGAAGCCGTCACCATGACGCATGATTTTCAGAACGATGGCACCTTTTCTGGGATGACGGTAGCTGGAAAATACAATGCATCGGTTTTTGAAGACTTGTTGGCCCAAAACGGGGCAACCGGTATCCGGATTTACTTTGCCAAAAACAGTGCAGGAACCTTGACCACCGTTTTGGTGGCTACCAACGATTCGGGCAACGACCTTACAGATGGACTGTTGATGGACAGTGCGATTTTGTGTCCCCATAATTGCCCCGTCGATTCTCCTCTGATGGCCTAATTTCCTTTATGTAATATCCGATGGGTTGGGCCGTAATTGGAGGGTATGCCTTGTGCGTGTATTTTTTTCTATTGGGAAGAATCAAAGGAATGGGGAGATATGGGTCTTGGGCCGAAGGCGGGTTCCTGGTGGCATGCCTCCTCTTTAGTGGGTTTTATCAATTCTATCCCGTGGGTCCGTTACACTGGTTATTTGACCTAACTCACACGGTGGTTCCTGGCTTACTTATTTGGGCGCTTCTTCGCGATGCCCAGCGGAACTTCCTTTCCACGGTTGCATTGGGGGGCATTGCAGTCTGTTCGTGCCTTCGCGCAGGAGATCTCTTTCCGTCGGTCGTTTTGGGATGGGTTTGGTTGAGTTATTCGGCTGCGATTGGGGGGTTGCTGTTTGTTTTTGTTCGATCCCAACAGCACCGATTGCCCAATCGAATTCGGGTTTGGTGTTATCCCTTTATGGCCTTGGTTCTGTTAATGGACTATACCGTATTTGTGGTGGCGCATTATCCAGTTGAATGGAGGAATTCCCAGGTAACCCGTTGGATGTTTTGGATGCATCTTTCTTGTATTGGCGTTTTCGTGGTCCTGTTTCTGTTCAAAACGTGGTACATTCATTGCTCCCTAAAACCCCAACGAAGTGTCCGCTGACTTCTTGCAATTACCGGTTTTTTATCTCCTTTTCCCGACGGTGTTATTGGTAGTAGGGGTGTGGGTAGCCCTCGCTCTTTTTTGGAAAAGACACCTGCGGTTGATGAAAAGGCATCGTACAGCGGAGTGGATTCGGATGGACCGAGAACGCAAGCGGATAGCAGACGATTTACACGATTTTGTTGGGGCCAAAATGGTTCAGTTTAAGCAGGACTTGGAGCAACTTGCGATGGCATCAAATGCCGTTGCTTGGCACCAACAGCTTCACCAAACCCGAGATGAAGTAGATGTTTTTCACGAGGAATTGCGCGGGGTGGTGGAAACCATCGCTCCCAAGTGGTTGGATTTTGCTTCCTGGAACCACCAAATGGAACATTTGGTGGGGGAATTTGGCTTGCCAAACGGAACCATTCACTGGGAGAACGAATCGGAAGTGGTTTTGTCCAAAGAAGTCCGTTACCATTTGCATTGGTGTTTGCGCGAATTGATGGCCAATGCCATTCAACACAGCAGGCCCCGGGGTTTGACCATTTGGATGGCGGAAGAACGTTCCAATTGGCTTACGCTCCGCCTCATTTACCAGCCCACCGTTCCGGCCCATTCCCGAGGGGTAGTAAAGCGTTTAGGGAGGGGGCAATTTTCCTTGCAAGAACGGGTGAAACAATTCCGAGGAAAATTGCATTTTCAGTGGGTCGAAGGACATCGAAACGACGTGATTGAAATACCTTTGGTTCCATGATCCGATTTCTATTGCTCGACGACCATCCCGCTCTTTTGGAATTCGTTTCCCTGCGTTTGCAGCGTCTCGACAAGGTATGGGAAAGTGTGGTGTGCAGCACGCAAGAAGAGGCGATTGCCGCTTTGAAGACAAAGAAAATCGATCGGGCATTGCTGGATCTCCAATTGGATAAAGATAAGTCGCTTGAAATCCCGCAATGCTGTGACGCTTTGAACATACCTTTTGGAATTTATACGTCGTATTTGCACCCCGCAATATTCGCTCAATTGAAGGATTTAAACCCCTTAGTTTATGTGGTTAAATCGGCACCGTTGGTGGAGTTGGACAATGGATTGCGGGCTTTGGCCAACGGAGATTCATTTGCGTGTGCCAGAACCCAAAAATGCCGGAAGGAAATGGAGCTATCTGGAACCACTAAAAATGGGTATCCGCTAAAGGTAACCGATGCCGAAAAACGGGTATTGATTAGTTACATGCAGGGCATGACCACCAACGAGATAGCTTGTCAATTGGATTTGACCCCTGTGACGGTTCAAAACCACAAGGCGCGAATGGTGCAACGAAACGGTGCAAGTCTGCAAGAGTTGATACAGCGGTATCTTTTTTGGACGCAACCGTGAAGGGGTTGAGAATCCCAGCGGCGGCGTGGTTAGGCCTTTGGCTGGCTCTTTCCAGTATGTCGGGCAATTCACCTTTGGTATTTGAAATAGGAGCGGGAAGCACGGTGGCGGTGCGGGGCAGTTCCAACGTAAGTGGGTTTACGTGCCGATCGACGGGGATAGTGGCACAAGGGGCCATTCGGGCATCGGTTCACGAGAACCCTGCTTGGGTGGCATTCTCAGGAGCACCCATGGAGGTTGAGATTTCGTCCATTGATTGTGGCAATGCGTTGATGAACAAGGATTTGCGCACCACTCTAAATGAAAACCAATTCCCAACCATCCGTTTCTATTTGCAGGTCTTAAAATTCACTCCCGGCTCAACGCGGTCGGATGGAAAATGTACGCTATTGGTGGAGGTTGCGGGTAAGAAACGCCAAGTGGAGGTACCTTTTCGGTATGCACTTACCAACCATGCCATGGAGCTCAAAGGAACAGTGCCTTTGGGATTTGGTCAATTTGGTTTGGTTCCTCCCGAGCGTGCAGGAGGTTTAATTTCCGTGGCAGAGCAGTTTTCCGTAGATTTTTCGCTCCGATTTCTGCCTTTGCTGAAAGAATAAAAATCCCCCCAAGGAAAACCTTGAGGGGATTTGTGCAAAAAGGAGGCAGCAATTAGAACCCAATAACGGCCTCGATCATAGCGCCGTTGAAGTTGGCTCCACTGCGTATGTCGCTTAGGGCGCCAGCTGTTTGTTGGTCAAATCCAGTGTAGTCCTGATTTACATAGGAGGCTTTCAATAGGATGGAGGGGGTCATGAACCATCCACCAGCGAGCTCCAGGCGGGTAGCGGTTTGGTCGCCCAATTCGTAAACACCTTCTGCTTTATCGTAAACCGACCCGTTGTAGAATTGGCCTTGGGCGATGTTGTAGCGTCCACCCAAATAGAATTGGTCGTCCGCAAACCGGTAGATCGCTTCGCCCATCCACTGATTCACTGTGCGTTTTTCAAACGAAGTTGCACCGTCGGTCACCACGGCATCTCCCGCCATGTTGTAGCCCGAGGACAGCTCGTACATACCGAACAATTCCAGGCCTTTGATTTTAATGAAGGGATTCACCATGAAACTGGTTACGTTGGTGGTGAAGCCCGGGTTGATTCGGCCGGAAGTGAAGTTGGAAGTGGCGGTAACGGCAACCGGAGGAGTAGCAGAGGTCATAACCGGCTCGATCACCAAGTAGTACCGGGATCCGGTGCGATCGCCGGCATACAAGGTGTTTCGGGAAGTGGTGGGGTTGTGGTACGCGGAGGCGGTCAGCCGAACCCGGATGTCATCCACAAACTGCTTGTCGAATCCAATTTTACCCAAAACGGAGGGCATTTTTTGGATTTGGACCGAGTCGGTGGCGGTGGCCGCTTTGAAGTACCCTTTGTCTTGGACGTCTCCGCTGATCAGGCCTCCGGTCATGCCTGCGACGGCAAAGAAGGGTCCGCTTTCAAAACGAAGGTCTCCGCCAATCTCGGTAGTGAACGCATCCATCAGGGTGTTTCCTACAAAGGGATTGTGCAAGGCGTTGCCGTTGTCTGTGCGGCGGAAGTGC
>JBILEM010000006.1:0-14782 GCA_044352085.1 Schleiferiaceae bacterium | reverse complement strand
GAGATTTTACCGTAGTCAATCAGCTCCTTTTCAAAAGCGATTTCGGCAGCGTTGGCGTTGGCGGCTGGTGTGCTTTGGGCAAAAGCGAAGTTCAGGGAACCCAAGGCAACGGCAGCAGTGAGGACGATGTTTTTCATGGTGGACTTTGAGTTAAAAAATTTCGAAAGCGGAACAAATGTACACAAAGCGGTACGATGTACAAGGCTTTCAAAAACGATGCCAAAGCGTACTTTTGCAGTCTATGGAACTTCCCAGCAAATACGCGCCGCAAGCGATCGAAGCCAAATGGTATGCCTACTGGTTGAAAAATCAACATTTTAAGTCCATCCCGGACCACCGGAAGGCCTACACCATTGTCATTCCTCCGCCCAACGTGACCGGCGTTTTGCACATGGGCCACATGCTCAACAACACCATTCAAGACGTTTTGGTGCGCCGCGCCCGGTTGCGTGGGTTCAATGCCTGTTGGGTTCCGGGGACCGACCACGCCTCCATCGCCACCGAAGCCAAAGTCGTTCAAAAGCTTCGCGCCGAAGGCATTAAGAAGTCCGACCTCACCCGCGATGCCTTTTTGGAGCACGCCTGGGAATGGACCCACAAACACGGGGGAATCATCCTGGAACAGCTCAAAAAGCTGGGCGCCAGCTGCGACTGGGACCGCACGGCCTTTACCATGGACGAACCGCGTTCCGAAAGCGTTTACAAGGTATTTGTAGACCTGTACGAAAAGGGGCACATCTACCGCGGGCTGCGCATGGTCCATTGGGACCCCGAGGCCAAGACGTCGTTGTCCGACGAAGAAGTGATCCACAAGGACATACAGGCCGAACTGTACCACGTTCGGTACGAATTGGAAGATGCCCCGGGAACCTACCTCACGGTGGCCACCTCCCGGCCGGAAACGCTTATGGGCGACGTGGCCATTGCCGTAAACCCCAAGGACGAGCGGTATTTGGCGCTGCACGGCAAACGGGTGCGGGTTCCCGTGGGCGGTCGGCTCATTCCCATCATTGCCGACGAGTACGTAGCGCTGGACTTTGGTACCGGCTGCCTCAAAGTTACCCCTGCACACGACTGGAACGACTTTGCCATTGGCCAAAAGCACGGCCTGGAAACCTTGGACGTATTGAACGAAGACGGCACGCTCAGCGCGCACGGGTTGCAGTACGCCGGCATGGACCGGTTTGCCGCCCGGAAACAGGTGGCGTCGGATTTGGAAGCCCAAGGCTTGTTGGCCAAGGTGGAAGAGTATGCTTCGTCGGTTGGAACGTCCGAACGAACCGGAGCGGTGGTGGAACCCCGCCTGTCTTTGCAGTGGTGGATCCGCATGCCGGAATTGGCCAAGCCTGCCTTGGACGCTGTGGAGTCCGACGAAATCCAGCTCATCCCGGAAAAATTCAAAAACACCTACCGGCATTGGATGGAAAACGTCAAGGACTGGTGTATCTCCCGCCAACTGTGGTGGGGGCATCGGATTCCGGCGTATTTCTACGGAACGGGAGAGAATGACTTTGTGGTAGCCCTCCGTCCCGAGGAGGCGTTGGAAAAAGCCCGATTGGCCTCCGGAAACGCCCAGCTGCAGGCGTCGGACTTGCGCCAAGATTCGGACTGCTTGGACACCTGGTTTTCCAGCTGGCTGTGGCCCATTTCCGTATTCGACGGCATCAACCAACCCGACAACGCGGAGATGCAGTACTACTATCCCACGCAGGATTTGGTAACGGCTCCGGAAATTTTGTTCTTCTGGGTGGCGCGGATGGCCATGGCCGGATACGAATACACCGGCAAGCGTCCTTTTGAGAAGGTGTACCTAACCGGCATTGTTCGGGACAAGCAAGGCCGCAAAATGTCCAAATCCTTGGGCAATTCGCCAGACCCCTTGGACCTTATCGACCAATACAGCGCCGACGGTGTCCGCATGGGCATGTTGCTCACGTCGCCCGCCGGAAACGACTTGCCTTTTGACGAAGACCTCTGCGTAACCGGCCGCAATTTCACCAACAAGGTGTGGAATGCCTTGCGTCTGGTTCAGGGCTGGGAATCGGCAGATGTACCTGCAGACCATGCGTCGGAATGGGCCATCCAGTGGTTCCGGCAGGTGTTGGCACAGGCCGTGGCAGATTTAAACGACGACTTTGAAAAGTACCGCCTGTCCGAGGCGTTGATGCGCACCTACAAGCTGATTTGGGACGATTTCTGCGCGTGGTACCTGGAGGCCGTGAAACCGGCCTTTGGAAAGCCCATCGCGGCCAGCACCTTGGCGGCAACCGTCGGATTCTTTGAAGAGCTGATGGTACTGCTGCATCCGTTCATGCCGTTCATTACGGAAGAAGTCTACCACGTGCTGGCAGCCCGTCCCGAAGGAAGCACCATCAACCACGCCGCGTGGCCCACTCCCGCAACGGAGGATCGCGCAGCGTTGGCCGATTTTGCGGTGCTCGAAGAAATTGTGACGGCCCTGCGAACGGTGCGCAAAGACAAGAATGTGCCGTTCAAGGAAAGCTTGGAGGTCGTTTTCACCGGCGCGGTGCCCGCAGGCGCCTCGTTGATCCAAAAATTGACCAACCTGACGCGGTTTGAATCCGTGGAGGAAGTTCCCCAGGGAACCACCGCCATCCGCGCCGGTATCCGCGAGTTTAACGTGTTTTTGTCGGTGTCTGAGGAAGATGCCGCGGCGGAACGCGAAAAGGCGGAAAAGGAGCTCGTCTACCTACAAGGATTTGTGCGCAGCGTGCAAGGCAAGTTGTCCAATGCCCAATTTGTGGCCAACGCCCCGGCGTCGGTCATTGACAACGAACGCAAGAAGTTGGCCGACGCAGAGTCCAAGATGCAGATTTTGCAGGACGCATTGCGCGATTAAAGGGCTGAAAAAGCCTAGCCTCAATCCACTGGATTGGCCGTGCGTTGCCGCAACGCTTCGTACAAGGCCATGCCCGCGGCCACAGACACATTCAACGAGGCCACATGGCCCACCATCGGGATTTTGGCCCGCACGTGGCAGGTCCGCAGGACTTCGGGGGAAATACCGTCTTCTTCCGATCCCATCACCAAAACCGACGGCAAGGTGAAGTCGATTTCGTCCAAGGTTTGGCCGGCCTTTTCCGTAATGCCGATGATTTGCAGCCCGGCCTGCGCCAACGTTTCCAGCGACCGGACCATCGATTTCTCCCGGCAAACCGGCAACCGGAGCAAGGCACCGGCCGAGGATTTGACCGCGTCCCCGTTCATGGGGGCGGCGTTTTTTTCACTCATGATCAAGCAATGGCCTCCGACGCACTCGATGGAGCGGGCAATGGCTCCGGCATTGCGGACGTCGGTCACCCGGTCCAAGGCGAGCAGAAGGGGCGTTTCCCCGCGTTCGTACACCATGGGCACAATTTCGTCCAGGAGCTGGTATTCCACTTGGGAAACAAAGGCAATGACGCCTTGGTGGTTCTTGCGGGTGAGTCGGTTGAGTTTTTCGACGGGCACGTATTTAAACGCCAATTGGTGCTCCTTGATGGCAGCCCACAAATCCTGAAACGCTGCTCCACGCAGGCCTTGCTGTACAAAAATGCGGTCAATCTCTTTGCCGGCGGCAATGGCCTCCAGCACGGGATGCATCCCGTAAATCAGTTCTTCGTTCATGCGTTTGCTTCGGGGGATTCGGAGGATTCAGGGGAAGGGGATTCTGCCCCGTCGTTCAGGTCTACTTCTTTGGCGGAGGCACGTTCCACCAACGTGGGATTCTGGGATTTTGAATTTTTCAGTCCCAACAAGCGCAATTTCTCTACGCTCGTTACCAGGTTGCCCCGGCCGTCTGTGAGTTTCTTCATGCCTTCTACATAGGTCACCTTCGCAGCATCCAACTGGCCGCCCATTTTGCGCAAATCGTCCGTGAACCCGACGAACTTGTCGTAGAGGGCCGATGCTTGGCGGATGATTTCTTGCACATTGGCGTTTTGCTTTTCCTGCCGCCACACCATGGCAATGGTGCGCAGCGTGGCCCACAGGTTGGCGGTGGAAACCAGCACAATGTTGCGGTCGTAGGCTTCCTGGTACAGGGCCGGCTCGGCCTGCAAGGCCGCCGCGTAGGCCCCTTCAATGGGGACAAACAAAAACACAAAGTCCAGGCTGCCTTTTTTCAATTCCTGATAATTCTTCTCCGCCAATCCCCGGATGTGGTTCCGCAAAGACTGCACGTGTTCCTTCAAGGCCGCCTTTTGCACGTCATCGGAGTCGGCGTTGACAAACCGGTCAAACGCGACCAAACTTACCTTCGAGTCAATGATCAGCTGCTTGCCCTCGGGCAGGTGCAGCAGGACGTCCGGCTGGTACCGCTTTCCGTCTTCGGTGGTGACGCTGTGCTGTACTTCGTATTCCAATCCTTTGGTCAGGCCTGATTTTTCCAGCATCTGCTCCAAAATCATTTCGCCCCAATTGCCTTGCATTTTCACGTCGCCGCGGAGGGCCTTGGTGAGCGACGCCGCCTCGTGGTTTAATTTCTCGTTTTGTTCCACCAATTTTTGCACCTCGGTTTTGAGCGAAATGCGCTCTTGCTGGCCTTGGTGGTGGGTCTGGTTTACCCGTTCCGCAAAGTGGTCCAACTTCTCCCGAAAAGGCGCCAATACCAGGTCCATTTGGGTTTTGCTGCCCTCTTTGAATTGCTCGTTCATCTGTTGGGTGGCCGATTGAACGACTTCCTGGGCCAATACCTTGAACTCGTTCTTCATTTGTTCATGGACGTTGGCCTGGTTCTCGGTTTTCTCCCGGAGGCGAGCAATTTCGGCATCGGCCGTGCGCAAACCGCCCAACGCCTGCGCGAGTTCCCGTTGCAGCTCTTCGGTGCGTTCTTTCTCGCGGGCCAAAAGGGCTTGCAAGGCCGCCATTTCCGATTGTTGGGCGTTCCATGCGGCCGGGTCCGTTCCCCCGGCAACCGGGCCTTTTTGGCGGTAGAAAAAGGACAACAAAGCCAGAACCAATCCCGTGAGGGCGATCCCGTAGGAGAGCAATTCGTTCATGCCCTAAAGGTAGCCATTCCAATGGACCGGAGGGCGGCCCCACGCCAGCAAGTGGTCGTTGATTTTCCCAAAAGGTCGACTGCCCCAAAAACCGCGGTAGGCACCTAACGGAGACGGGTGGGCGCTGGCCAAAAGGGCATGGCGGCGCAGGTCCAAAGAAGCGATTTCCTTTTGAGCAGCATTGCCCCAAGCCACAAACACCACCGGATTTTCTTGCTCGGCAACAGCCCGCAGTACTGCCTGAACGGGGTCCGACCACCCCCAGCGGGCATGGGAGCCGGGTGATCCGGGTGCTACCGTCCACGCCGTGTTCAGCAGCAAAACGCCTTGCTGGGCCCAGTCGGTCAAATCCCCGGAGGTACGCAAAGGACCTCCCTGATCGGTCTGCAGCTCTTTAAAGATATTTTTTAAGGAAGGGGGCAGAGGCGTTTCCAACGGCACAGAAAAAGCCAAGCCGTGCGCTTGCCCTGGTCCGTGGTACGGGTCTTGCCCCAAAACAACCGCCCTGACCTGCTCCAAAGGGCACATCTTCAGCGCGTTATACCGTTGGTCCGCAGGAGGGTAGAAGGGGTTGGCAGACGACTCAGAATCGGCCACGCGTTCCAAAACGGGCCACATCCCCGCCAACGCAGGCCAGTGGGCAACAACTTCTTGAGGAAACCCGCTTTTCATCCCGCTAATTTCCTTATTTTTGGACAAACTTCTGACCCATGAAAAAGCAACTGGTTGTATTTGCAGTTTTGGTCGCCTTGGCTGCTGGAGTAGCCGCTTGTGGATCCCACGACCCGTGTCCTGCGTTCTCCGGAAGTGCTGAATCCGCGCCGGTGGTGCGGGGATGAGCCCCTGGGAACCCCTCTCTGAGGCAAATTGGGAAGCCCTACGCGGGGCTCCTCTTCCATTTTTATTGGTGTACAAACACAGCAACCGGTGCCCGGTGAGCACCTGGGCAAAACGTTCGTTGCAATCGGTGTCAGTGTACCCGTGGCCCTTGGTGGAGGTCGACGTGATTGGCCAGCGTCCCTTGTCCCAGCGCATTGCGGCCGATCTTCAGGTTCACCACGAAAGTCCCCAGTTGATTTTGGTGAAACACGGAAAAGCCGTTGCCCAGGTGTCGCACGACTCCGTTACCGCAGACACGGTGGCGCTGTGGGAGAAAACCTTTTCGTAACCTATTTGTTGTTCCTTCTGCATGGAAACGGCTGCCCCCCCTCACTCTCAAGAAGCCTCTGAATCGTCCGCCGCACAGGTGGTACGAAAGCCCAATTGGTTGCGCGTAAAACTTCCCACCGGCGAGAATTACCGCAAGGTTCGGGGACTGGTAGACAACTACAAACTCCACACCATCTGCGAAAGCGGTCGGTGCCCCAACATGGGCGAATGCTGGGGCGAGGGAACTGCCACCTTCATGATCCTGGGAAACACCTGCACCCGTTCATGCGGCTTTTGCAACGTGGCCACCGGCCGACCGGATGCCGTCGATTGGGACGAGCCGGAACGTGTTGCCCGCTCCATTCGGTTAATGAAAATCAAGCACGCCGTACTGACCAGCGTTGACCGCGACGACTTGCCCGACGGAGGCTCTGTTTTGTGGGCAGAAGTGGTACGTGCCGTTCGCCGCATGAGCCCGGGAACCACCATGGAAACCTTGATCCCCGACTTCAAAGGGGATACCAAGGCATTGGATCGCATTGCAGAAGTGGCTCCCGAAGTGGTTTCCCACAACATGGAAACCGTCCGCCGTTTAACCCGCAAAGTGCGCATCCAAGCACAATTTGACCGCAGTCTGGAAGTCCTCCGGTACCTCAAAGAAGAAGGCCACGTGCCCCGCACCAAGAGCGGCATCATGCTGGGGTTGGGCGAGACGGTCGACGAAGTGTTGGAGACCATGGAAGAATTGGCCCTTGCCCGGGTAGACATTGTTACCCTTGGTCAATACCTGCAGCCTTCGCCGCGCCACCTTCCCGTTCATGAATTCATAGAGCCTGCCGTATTTGAAGCGCTGCACATTGCCGGTAAGAAGATGGGATTCCGGCATGTGGAAAGTGGCCCTTTGGTTCGTTCCTCTTACCATGCAGAGAAGCATATTCATTGACGTTTTTGCCTTACATTTACAACCATTCAAAGTGAACAAATCGTTATAAATCGTATGTCCATTTTTACAACCCGCTTCGCTGCTATGGCAGCTGGAACCTTGGCCCTAGGAACGGCAGCATTCGTCATTTCGAACAAGGAAACAACTCATTATCAACCTCGAGAAGGTGTTTATGTACAGCAAGGCATTCACGGTGCTTTGGCGTATTTGCACTCCTTACGGGCGAATCAAGTAACGGGGGAGATCGATCCTTCGTGGATCTTGGACGCTCAGGCGCAAGCCGATCGATTGTCCGCAGGCAAGACGGCCTCCTTGGAATGGGAGAGCATGGGCCCCGACAACGGCGGTGGACGTACCCGTGCCATTTTGGTGGACCGCGACTCCAGCAACGTAGTTTATGTAGGATCCGTAAGCGGTGGCCTCTTCAAGTCCCGCAATGGAGGAGCCACGTGGCGCTCCATGAGTGATCTTACCCATAATTTGGCGGTCGTTTCCATTTGCCAAACGGCCAACGGAGACCTGTACTACGGCACAGGGGAGTTCCCGTACATCGGATATGGTGGCGGAGGCTCTTCTTCCACTCCCGCATTCATTGGCGGTGGCATTTTTAAATCAACGGATCGTGGTCGCACGTGGACCCGCTTGGCTTCTACAGTTCCTTCGGCTTCCACCCCCGGCGGGGAATGGACTTCTGTAGCTCGGATGGAGGCGCATCCAACCAATCCGAATGTGGTCTACGCGGGCACCATTGGAGGGTTTAAGCGCTCTGCCGACGGCGGACAAACATGGTCTACCACACTTTCCGGAATGGTTCGGGACATGACGATTTCTTCTTCCGGCGAATTGTGGGTGGCCAACAACGGAAAAACCATGTTCTCCAACGACGAGGGCTTGACGTGGGTAGAGAAATCCTCGCCTACTCCCGGTACTACCGGCCTGCCTCGCCGAACCTCGCGCACCCGAATGGCGGTTTCTCCCCAGAACAATGACATTGTTTATGTGGCCCAATTGAGTGGCGACGCTTTAAGCGCCGTTTACCGTTCCGCGGACAAAGGAGCTACTTGGACCAAGATTGGCCAAAAAAGCGCTCAGTTTGATCCCATGTGTACCTCAGGTCGGTGCCAAGGGGAGTACGACTTCCTCTTCGCTGTTTCCCCCAAAGACCCCAATCACATTTGGTTGGGTGGTATAACCGTTTGGGATTGGCAACAAACAATGGGCTGGCGCCAGGTTTCGACTACATCTGGTTTTGGCGGAGGTGGCAATCCATTTTACTTGCATGCAGACAACCACGAAATGGTGTTTGACCCCAAGAACCCCAATACGGCCTACATCGGAAACGACGGCGGCATTTTCAAATCTACCGACCACGGCTACACCTGGACGGAGCGCAACTACGACTACCGCACCTACCAGTTCTACGCCTTTGGCATGGGCCGGGATCGCAAGTTGATTGGCGGTACCCAAGACAATGGAACCACGTATGTGGACGGCCGTGGCAATACGGCTGTGGCGGGCAAGCGCTTGTTGATTAACAATGCCTATGCCGACGGTGGACAGGCCGATATTTCTTGGTTGCGTCCCAAGGTGATGTTTGCGGAAAACCAAAACGGAGATTTGGGCCGGTCGGACGACGACGGGGAGTCCTTCCAGCGTTTTTATTCCCCCATCATGACTGCAGCGGAAAGCCGGGGTTACTCGCTGTCCAATTGGATCATGCCGTACAAGTTGTGGGAGACCACCAACGATCTTGGCAGCGTCGATTCTGCCCGTTTTGAAGTTATCAAGTCCATTCGCTCCATGGGCTTTGGAGACGGCATCAAGCGCGTTTTCAAAGGCAAGATGAGCCATCCGCAATCCGCAGCCAAGTTTATCGCAGGAGGATTCAAGGTCTTTGCTGGTCCCTACCTGATGACGGCAGATGCTCAGGGCAATTTAACGGGCGATGGTACAGGTAAATTCTACCCGGACTCCGCTTATTTTGAAATTACCTTTAACAACCCTCCTTTGGCGGAAGTGATCTTGACCTGCGACGTTTACATTCCCGCAGGCTCCAAGGTGCGCATGTCCTCCAACATTGGTGGGTTGCCTATTCCTTACACGACGGCTACACGTTTGGATGTAGGCAACGTTGTCAAAGTACAAGACAAGATTCAGTCCATGTTCTTCGTGGGGTTGAATTCGCATGTGGATGCCGCTACCAGCTTGAAGTTGGGAGGTATCTTCATGACCCGCAAAGTGCACGATTTCTCCAACACGCCGGAGTGGTGGCAGGTTGCCCACCTTCCTGGCAAAGGAGAGCCATTGAGCATGGAGATCTCAAAAGACGGTAACCACTTGTTTGTGGGTACCAACGGAGGTTTTGTTTTCCGCATCAGCAACTTGTTGGCTGCACGGAAACAGGCACAGGCTCACATTGACTCGGTTTCAAAGAAAGTACTCACTGTAACCCAGATTGCCAATTTTAACGGACGTGCCGTCACGGGAATCGCGATCGATCCCGCGAATGCTGACCGGGTGGCTGTTTCTTTGGGCAACTACGGCAACAGCACGTATGTTCAGTTTTCGTCCAACGCCTTGGCGGCAAGTGGGGTGAGCTTTGTTCCTAAACAGGGTTCCGGCGCTTCAGCGTTGCCCGCAACCCCTGCCTACAGCATCACGTTTGACAAGGCCAATCCGAATACGGTGTATGTCGGCACGGAATTGGGCATGTATTCGTGCGCCAACATTTCTGCAACTCCTTCGTGGGTGGAAGAAAACGAAGGATTGGGCCGTGTGCCGGTATTTGGAATCCGCCAGTACCGCACCGACGATTTGTACGATGCATCAGCTCCCGGATCGCAAGCGACCGAAGGCGAATTGTACATTGCCACGCACGGACGTGGATTTTACAAGACGGGTTCCACCGCAGTGAACCGCCCCGTCGGATTGGCCGAGCGTGTGGCAAACCAGAGCTCCAAGGAGTCCTTGGTGGTGTACCCGAACCCTGCTACGAATAAAGTACAGGTAGAACTCAACCTAAGCGTCCCTGCTGATGTGGTTCTCACTTTGCGCGATGTAACGGGACGTTTGGTAAAGCAAGTTCGTTTGGGACGCTTGGACGCCTCTGTAGACAAAGTTTCCTTGGATCTCCAAGGCATCCGCCCCGGGCACCATATTCTGACGGTACAAGCCGGTGACCGCGTTACCAGTTCCCCGTTGGTGATTCGCTAAGCGGATTTCCGGTTACTGAACTACAAAGGGCCGCCTCGCAAGAGGCGGCCCTTTTTTTTGGTCACCGCCTTAGCAGCCGGTAGGTTGGGGTGGATGAAAAAGGCTTTGCCGTATCCACGGGCGTCCTTTAAAGCACCCATGAACTATCCGTTTAGATTCGTTGCAGTGAATTATTGGGCTGGGCCTTGTACAGTACGATGTACTCCGTGGCCCTAAAAGTCGGACGAGTGGTAATTCTCGAATCCTACGGAACGAAATGAATCCCAACGACCGGGAACAACCGAAAAGAGGAGGGGCTGCTTATTTCCCCGCCAACACCCGCGCTACTTCTTCGGGTTTTGGGTTGCGCAGGATAATTTTCCCAGCGCGGTCAACAAGCAGGCCAAAGGGCAAAGAGGCAATGCCCAGTTGCCCCACAACGGGGTCTTCCCAGCCCTGAAGGGCGCTAAGGTGGTGTGGCCATACCAAGCCGTCTTGTTGGATGGCGGAAATCCATTCTTCTTGAGCGTTGGCCTGGTTGGGGGTTCCGTCCAACGAATAGGAGACAATTTGGAAGCGCGTGCCTCCGTATTTGGCAAACAAGGCTGACCAAGCGCGGTTTTGGGCGCGGCAGGGAGGGCACCAAGCCGCCCACACATCAACCAAGAGGTAGTCGGACTTTCCTTGTACGGCGGCAGAGACAAACGGACTTCCGTCGGGTTTTTTGCCTTTGAGGGCAGACCAGGGAAAGGCAGCCCCCGGAACGATCTTGGCCTGGGCCGCAGACACTTGTTTGCCTCGTTCGGCAGCGGTTTGCAGGGCGCGGACGTCTTGGTGGAAGCGTTTGGCCAAGGGGTGACCGGGGTAGTGGCGCTCGATGCGCTGGCTGGTTTGCACAAAGAGGTCCAGGTCCCGCTCGGGAACCAAGGTGTTGTTTTGGGCGATTCCTTGGTAAAAGGCGAACAAATTGGACAAGGAGGCCGTGTCTTGGTTCATGGCTCCTATAAGCTGGGCCCGATGGCGTTCCAGAGTTTGTCCGAAAAGAATGTTTAAGCCGTTGACAATGTCCGCATAGTTGGTGGAATCCCGGTACAACTGGTTGACTTGGTCCAGCGAGTCCAAATCCAGCATGGCCCTGCGAAGGGGAGCATACAACCGGGCCAGTTGCTCGGAATGGGCGCTGCCGCTCACGGTGTACGCAGCCAGGTACTGCCGGGCGTCGATGTCCAAAACGGGGGCGTCGCCGGGGGCAATGCCAATCCGAACGCTGGCTTGGGTGTTGAAGCGGAGGTTGTAAAAGGCCACGCGGCCGCTGTCCGTGGGCAGGTCCAATTTGAATCCACCGGTGAGGACCACGGTATCCATGGGAACCACTTTTTGGGCAGTTACGCGGCTAACGTACAGGGTGTCGGCTCCTTCCACCTTTCCCACGACGGTGACTTCGTCGCTGTTGGAGCACCCGGGGAGAGCCAAAGCGCTGATTGCGAGGACAACAGGAATCCAGACCGATGATTTATGCATGGCTACGGGGAAAAGAGGGATTACTGCCCGGCGTCCAGCTTGGTGCGGAGCAGGGTGGTGGTGGTTTTGGGGTCGGCCGAACCGCCGGAACGCTTCATGACTTCGCCCATAAACAGGCCAATTAGGCCTTTTTTACCGGCTTGGTATTCGGCTACTTTGTCGGGCCATTCGGCCAGTACAGCGTCGAT
Source organism: Schleiferiaceae bacterium (assembly GCA_044352085.1). Taxonomy (GTDB): domain Bacteria; phylum Bacteroidota; class Bacteroidia; order Flavobacteriales; family Schleiferiaceae; genus CAMDTE01. The sequence goes on along the minus strand of JBILEM010000006.1, from coordinate 2,789 downwards.
ATGCGCTTCCAGCGCCTGGACGTCTTTCTGCTGCACAATGCCGAGTTGCTGCGCCAAGTCCGCTGCGTTGGCATGGGGTTGGTCCAAAAGGGCCGGGAAGAGGCGCTGCTGAGCGGCAGAAAAACTAACGGTGTCGGTCTCTACCAATGCAATCAAGGCGTGCAGAGCAGCTACAGAAAGGGGAAATTCCGACAGGGGCATAGCGCGTTCGTTGAGCCAGCTGCGGATGGGCCCCATGACCCAGTTGGCGGCAGACTTGGGCGAACATCCCACGGCCACCAGCGACTCAAAAAAGTCGGCCGTAGCGCGGTTTTCGGTCAGCAATCCCGCGTCGTACTCGGTCAGCTTCCATTCGGTTTGGTACCGTTCAAACCGGGCCTGAGGCAATTCGGGAAGTTCTGCTTGGATGCGGCCGATGGCTTTGGGCGTTACCACCACCGGGGGCAAATCCGGCTCCACAAAATAGCGGTAGTCGTGGGCGTCTTCCTTGGTCCGCATGAGAATCGTAGCCCCTTTGGACGCGTCGAACATGCGGGTTTCTTGGAAGATGGTTTCTCCGTTGCGGATGGCGGCAATTTGCCGCTCGGTTTCGAAATCGATGGCTTTTTGAACGTTCCGGAAGGAGTTCATGTTCTTGACCTCCACCTTGGTTCCGAATTTTTCCTGGCCCACCGGGCGGACGGAGATGTTGACGTCGCACCGCAGCGACCCCTCTTCCATGTTGCCGTCGGAAATGTCCAGGTAGCGCACCAATTTGCGGATTTCCGACAGGTACTGGTAGGCTTCTTCGCCCGTGCGAAAATCGGCTTCGGATACAATCTCCAGCAAAGGAACTCCGGCGCGGTTGAGGTCAATCAGGGTGTGGAAAGGATCCAGGTCGTGCAAGGACTTTCCCGTGTCTTCTTCCATGTGGATCCGCGTCAGGCGGATGGTTTTTTCGGTACCGTCGGAAAGCCGAATGCGGACGCCCCCGCCGGTGCAAATGGGGGTGGCATCTTGGGTAATTTGGTAGCCCTTGGGCAAGTCGGCGTAGAAGTAATTTTTCCGGGCGTAGAGGTTGTGTTCGCGGATGGTGCAGCCACAGGCCAAACCCAGCTGAATGGCGTAATCCACCACGGCGGTATTGGCTTTGGGCAAGGTGCCTGGGTGGCCCAGCGTGATGGGGCTGACCAACGTGTTGGGCAGGGCTCCAAAATCCGTGGAATCCGAGGCGTAGGCTTTGGATGCAGTGCTCAATTGCACGTGCACTTCCAGTCCGATAACGGGTTCGTAGTTAGGAAAGTCCGACATGGGCGCAAAGGTACGCCAAGGCTTCGGGTTCTCCGCCGTCCGGTCCCTCCAAGAAACCGACTTCCACCGGCAGGATCCAAAAGCGCAAAGTGTCCACGGGACCAGGCGTTTGGGATGCTCCGGTGCGCCAGATCGATTCCATCCGCGCAGCGTCCTTGGCGGTCAGCACGACGTCTTGGATGCCCGTTTGCCGGGCCAAGTCCAGCAAATGCGCTGCATTGAGGGGGGTGTGGTCTGGATAAAACGCGGTTTGAGCCACCGGTACACGCGCTTGAACGGCGGCTAAAAAACGTTCCGGGCGGGCAATTCCCGAGGCACAGAGCACAGGACCCGAGGGCCCGGGCGCCTCGCTGTTCATAGGTAAAGAGCGTTCCCCGGGCTTCCACGGAATCCAGTCTCCGTACACCCACTGGGCGAAGTAAACCGGCCAGGACGCGGTTTTGTTAGCGGCGCGCCGCAGGCGCGCCGCTAACAAAACCATTTCTTCCCGAGTCGCGTCCAACGGCGTCCCCGTCACCACCACGGCCTGTGCACGCCCCGCGCTTCTGGGAAAATCCCGCAGGGTTCCTACTGGAAGCAAGGACTCCCGGTCCCACGGCCGATCCCACGGACAGGCCACCAGCATCGCCGTGGGTTGCACCCAGCGGTGCTGCAAAACGTCGTCCAAAACCACGCCCGCACACGTCGACTCCTGGGCAAAAAACGCTAACCCTTTCCTGCGGTTGGCCGCTACGCCCACGGTTTTTTCGGGCCGTTGGGCAGCTGCCATCAGGGCCTCGTCGCCCACCTCTGATGCAGGGTCGTCTGCAGAAACCCACCGAAAATCCGTCGATGGACGGCCGTACCCCCGGCTGAGGTAGCCCCAGGGTTTGCCGCTGTACCGCTGATCCATGGATTTCAGCCACCAAAGCGCCAACGGTGTTTTTCCGGCCCCCCCGGCATGCACATTGCCAATCCCCAAGGTCGGAAACGGAGTTGTCTGAGGGTCCTTGCGGCCCAAACGGAGGACTGCGCTGACGTACCCGCGGTGGAGAAGGAGTCCACAGGCATACAGACCGGCCACTCCGCGCGCAAGAAACTGCCATTTGGCAGGCCATGGAATCCGACTCCACCCTGGGGCGGCAGGCTCCGTGGGAAGGGGGGGAGGAGGAGATTCGGTAGACGGCATGGGGCGGGGTGGGAGCGTAGAGGGACGAAAGGTAGCGGATTCCGGATTACGGAGCGGAACGACCGTCCGATGAGCGCCCCACGTATTTATTGAGCCAGGTCTCTTGGCGCCGGGCGTATTGAGCAGTGTGCACCACCACCCATTCCAAGGCTTCTTGGGTGGTTCCTCCGCGCTCCCAGGTTTCGTAAAACTCCCGGTAACCGACGGTTTGCAGGGCTTGAAGCGCTTGAAAGGGGGCCAAGGCCCGCACTTCCTCCACCAGGCCCGCTTTCTCCATGACGTCCACCCGCTGGGCAATGCGCAAACGAAGCTCGGCCCGCTCCGGAACCAA
>JBILEM010000112.1:0-5184 GCA_044352085.1 Schleiferiaceae bacterium | reverse complement strand
GAAGGACCAGGTCATTGCCTCGTCGGGAGACACCTTGTGGCAAATCCACGCTTTGACGGGAAAAGTGACCCGCCGGTCTGCCCTTCCAGAACCTTGGTCCAATGCGTTCTTCCCAGGAGAAACAAGCCTTCATCAAGGGGACTGGGCCTATGCCTTGGATGCAATGGGACTACTCGCGGTGCATCTTCCCAGCCTGACGTGGTCGGTCCTGCCTTGGCCGGGCCGCAGCGATGGTGCATTTGGCAGACCCGAAGTCGGCGTAGAGCCGGCTCTTTTTGCGGGTCCAGACGATGCCGTTGGCCTGATCACAAAGCAAATGGCACCCGGACAAACCACGTGGACTACCATTGCTTGGCTGTGGACCCCGGATAAGGAACTGCTGGGAAGGAACCCGATGAATCCATGGAAGGCAATTTGGACCCTGGGGTGGCGCGAGCCAGCCGTCGGCTTCGCCGACGGCCTGGCTTGGCACCGGCACGAAACTTCTCACCCGAATCTACCTGCTGGCTGGTGGCGCTACCGCGCTCCAACAGGAGGCATGTTGGTCCATACCGGCGGTCAGCGCATCCCATTGGTTGGGAACCCCACGGCACATCCTCCCTTTCCGTTGACCAATGAATCGGCCTTGGTCCTGTTTGAGGACCGAGTGACTGCCTACCACAGCAAGGGTCAGTCCCTTTGGTCCGTCCTTTATGCCCCAACCGGACATGGCGACAAGCACCTTTGGCTCGGATGGGTAAGTCGAAAACCGAATGAACCCCGAGACGCTCTTGCTGAACCAATTTCCTACGGGTCGGCAACAAGCAAAGACCCCACTAAAGCCCTTTGGATCAAGGGCTCCGATGACGGTCTCCTTGCGGTCGACACCGAGGGAAATATCCTTCGACGGTGGGATAACGCAGGTTGGTCGCCGTCCGGAAAACCCGAGTGGGATTCTACCGGTGGGCTTTGGTACTGCGCAGAAGGGGCTCTGTGGTATGTTCGCACAGACCCGTCCACCCTGTCCGGCCCAGTAAAAGTAGCCGACGAGAACTTCCAATGCACCCCAGCCATTTTGAATACCGACCTAGGAACCCTGGTGGTGGCGCGCAATGGCTTGAAAATATCGGCCTACCTTTGCCGACAGCCATGAAATCGATCAATATCCTCCTCCTCGGATCCGGCGGGCGCGAGCACGCATTTGCCCTGGCTTTAAGCCAAAGTCCCTATTGCCAATCGCTGTACATCGCTCCGGGAAACCCCGGTACCGGTCAACTCGGCACCAACGTGGCCTTGGACTGGCGTCAAACCGAGGACTTGGCTGCTTTTGTTACTGAGCACAGCATCGAATTGCTGGTAGTCGGCCCCGAAGATCCCCTCGTTCATGGGCTCCGAGATACCTGTGCCGCGCATCCTGCGCTGCAGCATCTCTTGTTCATTGGACCCGGAGCGGCGGGAGCCCAACTGGAAGGTTCGAAGGATTTTTCGAAAGATTTCATGGCAAGGCAGGGGATTCCCACAGCGGACCACCGAACATTTACCGCTGCACAGGTGGAGGAAGGTTGTGCCTTTTTGGCCACCTTGAAACCGCCGTACGTTTTGAAGGCCGACGGATTGGCCGCCGGCAAAGGAGTCTTGATTTTGGATCACTTGGACGAAGCCCAACAAGAGCTACGCTCCATGCTGGTCGACGCCAAATTTGGTGCCGCATCGGCCAAAGTCGTTGTGGAAGAATTTTTGGCTGGAATCGAATTCTCCGTATTCGCGCTGACCGATGGAAAGCACTATGTTCTGCTGCCCGAAGCCAAGGACTACAAACGCATCGGTGAAGGCGATATGGGCTTGAACACCGGCGGAATGGGTGCTGTTTCCCCCGTGTCTTTCTGCACCCCAGATGTCATGGCGGAAGTGGAAAGAACCATTGTGGCGCCCACGGTAGCAGGACTGCAAAAAGAGAACATCCCCTATGTCGGGTTCTTGTTCTTTGGGCTTATTCGGTGCTCGGATGCGGTAAAAGTAATCGAGTACAACTGCCGTATGGGGGATCCCGAAACCGAGGCCGTCTTGCCTCGGCTGGATGAAGACTTGGTAGCCTTGTTGTCTGCGGCCGCCGAAGGAAGATTGGAAAATCGGGTAGCCAAGCAAAAATCTGTTTCCCAGTGCGTGGTGGTATCGGTAGCAGGCGGTTACCCCGGCGACTACGGAAAAGGGGATGCCATATCGGGGCTGGACTCCGCTGCGCAGGACCAACATTCAACTGTCTTTCATGCGGGAACCCGCCAAGATGGCAACATAATTCGGACGAACGGGGGACGGGTGTTGGCGGTTTCAAGCCGTGGCAACACAACACAAGACGCTTTAGATGCCGCTTTTGGCACCATGAAAAAAATCCAATACTCCGGTCAGTACTACCGAAGAGACATTGGACAAGATCTGATCTAGAATGAGGCCCTTACGCGTGAAATCGCCTCAAAAACTCCTGAATGAGCTTACTTTTCGCCCGCCTGCTGGTGCTTGCGCATCTCGCGTAGCCAGTACAACGTACCGCCTGCAATCACCAGAGAAAACAATAAATTGGGCAAGTTGCCCAAAAAGGGAACCAACTCCAAGGTCCAATTGAGAAAGTTTCCCAACGCTTCGAATACGGTGCGCAACGGCATGACGAAATTCTTTAAATTTCAACAAAGATAAGATGTTAACCGGCTACTTCAAAAGCAATAAACCCATCGCGGGACTGTCCGTGGTTCTGTTGCCCGCGGCTTTGATGCCGTTGTGGACTTTGTCCCAACCTCTGGGATGGGCGGGGCACCTTGGATTGGCCTTGTCGAGCGGACTTTTGGCCGGTTTGGTCAACTTGTTTTTGATCTACCGAAGTGGCTACATGAAAACGACATTTCTTTTGGGATGGACGTGGTGGGTGGTCTTATTGGGGCTTAGCCAAAGTGGGCATGGCCTCTCGTGGGCCGATCTACTTGGAGCGCTACTGACCATGTTGAGTGTTGGCTTTGTTCTCACCTTGCATCAACCGGTAGGCAATAAGGACCTGGTTGCTCTAAACATTGGCTTGTTGGGAGCGCTTGCCAGTTGGATTCGGCCCGATGCGTTGGTCGTAATGCCACTCGCCTGGCTGGGAATGGGCATTTATGGGCACCTGAACCTGAGAAGGGTACTGGTTAGCCTATTGCCATTGGCAGGAACCTGGGCGTTGCTTTACCCCATGTCTTTGTGGCAAGGGAGCTTCATACATCCCCCAACGCCTGTTTTGCTTTTTTCTGGGGAGCTTTGGCCTTCAAATATTCCCGCCGGTTGGTATTGGGGGGCATTGAGCCTGGTGCCAATTTTGCTCCAATCCATAGCTGCATTGACAAAAGCGAAAAGGATGAAAAGGCACGCAATTCAATTCTGTTTGGGTGCATTGCTTCTTTTGTTGATTTGGGCCATTGCCCTTCCCATGGCAAGGGCATGGATTCCAGGGGCCCTCTCGATACCCCTTGCTATGCTCACCGCTAATGCTCTGGACTATACCCAGAAAGGGTGGGCTCGGGGGCTTTGGATTCTTGGGTATTTGGCCGCCGCATTGCACTCAGCATGGACCCCCTACTTAGGCCTTAATGCCCTTCTGGAAGGAACAATTTTTTAAGCTCCGTGGCTTCTTCAGGTTTCATTTTGCCTGCTAGAATCAATGCCAATTGGCGACGGCGAAGGGCCCCATCGAAACGTGCTTTTTCCAAGTCCGTCTCCGGATCTACCGGTGGAACGGAGATAGGGTTCCCCAGCTGATCCACAGCGACGAAAGTGTAAATTGCTTCATTACAGCGTATTACATTGCCCTGGCCGCGCTGGTCCTCCATAAATACATCCACATAAACTTCCATCGACGAGGAAAATGCACGAGAAACCTTGGCCTCCAAGGTTACAATGCTCCCTACGGGGATGGCTTGCTGGAAAGAAACGTTGTTCACGCTGGCGGTGACGGCAATTCGGCGGGAGTGGCGGTGGGCCGCAATAGCCGCGCACCGGTCCATCCAACTCAAAAGTTGGCCACCAAAAAGGTTATTGAGGTTGTTGGTATCGTTGGGTAAAACGATTTCGGTCATCACGGTCAGTGACTCCGACGGGCGTTTGGCATTCATTGATTGCCTTGAAACACCCAAACTGCTGGGAACGATGCCTTCAAAGCCGCGCGCTTGGCATTGGCCTCTTCTTGGGAATTCGCGACCGCCGCAGCCACCTTGGTGGTGCCTACCGAGGTGGGGACCAGTTGAGCAGAATGTCCCGAAGCAAGGAGGCTTTCAACCATTCGTTTGGCATTGGCTTCATCCCCAAATGCGCCTACTACCAAATAAAAGCGTTCGTTGCGAGAAGCAACCGCTGTCTTTTGCTTTGCAACGGGTGCCTTGCTGGATCCTTGAGAATCTGATGCATGCTCCGAAGAGCCTGAAGCGACTGTTGGCTTGGCCCAAGCGGCATCCACTTTGGCGGGGACGGGAGTGGGATTGTCTTTCTCTATGGCCTTGATCGGCGCGACTTCTTCTTGAGCGGATTTGGAATCGCTCACCGAAGCATCGTTTCCAGGAACCGGTTTCTCCGCGCCTGCAGGAGCCGTCGCAGGATCAACTTCGTTCTTTGGGTAATCCCCTTGGGACGGTTTGGGTTCAGTGGATTCTTCGTAAGGGGGCTGCGAGAATAGATCCATAGAAGGCCACGTTATTTTAGGAGAACGCATCCACGAAGCCTCGTGAAGTACGTGTTGCAAATCGTTTTGAAATCCCGGTTTGGTTCCACCGACCACCAACAACCCGACAATTCCGGTAAATACCGCTGCCGACCGTATGGGGGCAAGCCACTTCTCTCTGTTGGAACGAATGCGGCTTTGAGTCGCGGTGGGTTTTGCCGAAGGTTCTGTTTCGGATGGGCGGCTTTCTCTCCGGGCCGTTGCCTCAGCAGCTACTCGCTTTGCACGCTGAACCGGCGCCTCAACGGCACTGCGGGATGCAACGGGCAATCGAAGCGAGCGGGATTCCCCTTCCGCCGCTACTACGGGCAAACGGTAAATCGGCAATCCGTAGGATTCTGGGAGGAAGTTGGCCTCCAAAGCCGGTTGGAAGACCCACTGGAAACCGCTCCGCATGGAAAATGCACCAATGGCCTCCACAACAATCCGGTCGCCTCGGTCCAGTCGAACGCGCCACGAGCGCACTACAT
>JBILEM010000111.1:0-5203 GCA_044352085.1 Schleiferiaceae bacterium | reverse complement strand
CCACGGCACGGATGCAGGCGTTCATGCCCGGGGCGTCGCCTCCGGAGGTCAATACAGCAATATGCTTCATGGGACAAAAGTACGCAATCCGGGTGCGGGAAGATGGGAACTTCTAGCCCAGCCGGACCCCCACCAAATCGCAGTCCAGGTCTCCGTTCTTCAGCGGAATCCGCTTGAAAATATCCCATCCCGCTCGGCGCAAGGCCTCGCGGTCTGCGGACAAAATCCACGCTTCCCACCCGGCGTAGCCCTTGGCCATGGTTTCGGCCATACCGCGGTACAGGGCGTCCGTGTCTGCTTGAATTTTGACGTTGTACGGGGGATTCACCAGCATCAATCCGCGCTCCGTCGGCTTTTCCGACCCAATAAAGGTTTGGCGTTTCCACTGGATGCGGTCTTCCATCGTTGCGGCCTCGGCATTCTTCTGGGCCTTCACCAGCATGTACGCCTCGCGGTCCCAACCGAAAATGGGGGCCAAGCTTTCGCGTCCTTTTTTCAAGACGCTCTCCTCGATTTTGGCGTGCAGGTCCTCGGAATAGTCGGACCACGATTGAAACGCAAAGCGGTCCCGGAAGAGCCCAGGAGGCAGCCGGTCGGCCTGAATGGCCGCCTCAATAGGAAAAGTCCCGGAGCCGCACATCGGGTCCAGCAGGGGCACGTCGCCGCGGTAACCGGCCAACCGGAGGATTCCCGCTGCCAGTACTTCGGACATGGGAGCTGCGCCCACTTCCTGGCGGTAACCCCGACGGTGCAGGGAATGGCCGGAACTGTCCATGGACAAATGCGCCCGGTTGGGCGTCAAACGGACGTCAACCACAATATCGGGGTTCTCCTTGCCGACGCTCGGACGAATTCCGTGGATTTTCCGGAAGGAATCGGCAATGGCATCCTTCACCACCAAAGCAGCAAAGCCCGAGTGGGTAAAGGCCGGATGTTGGCCGGAACACCGCACCACAAAGGTGGAATTGGGCGAAAACCAATCCGTCCAGGGCACCTCGAGGCTGCCGCGGTAGAGATCTTCTTTGCTCAATACCCCAAATTGGTGGATGGGGCGCAGCACCTTCAAGGCGGTGGTGAGCATCAGGTTGCACTTGTAGATGAAACCCAGATCCCCTACAAAGGTGACGGCACGCGGTACCGTTTTGACTTCTTTGGCTCCGAGCATGCGGAGTTCATCCGCCAATACGCCTTCCAGTCCAAAGAGCGTTTTGGCGACCAACGATTCGTCACGTCCCGCTCCGGGCGGCAACGTGCTCATCGTCGGTTGCGGGGCACAATGGCCGCCTCAAAAGTGGGCAAACCGCCTGTCAACCGGGCTTCGGGGAATACCACCTCGGTGTGGACCGTATCGCCTTCCAGTGCGTAAAATCCGGTGGAGTCGCTGAACACTTGGTTGCCTTGACGCACGGACGCCGTCAAAACCAAAAAAGTGTCGGGACCGGTATTGATGGCGTGCATGCGCACCGAATAAACCGGCTCAATGCCAATTTCCATGGTATCCAAACGCGCCTCTTCCAAGGCATACGCCCTGTCTGCGTTGGAGCAACCGACGGTCCCTACCAAAACAGCGCAAACAAGGGCCAATCCCGCTTTTTTCTGCATACCGACAAAAGTACGGCTTCGCAGCGAATCCAATACCTTTGCTGCATGACGATTGCAGAAGGAGCAGCCTTGGTAGCTGGGGGATTTGCCGCGGGCATCATCAACACCTTGGCCGGCAACGGTTCTGCCATCACGTTGAGCCTCCTGTTGGCCACCGGCATGGGCGGTCAGGCGGCCAATGCCACCAACCGGGTAGGCGTTCTGATGCAGACCATCGCGTCGGTTTTTGGGCTGCGCACGGGCCGGCGAAAAACCTACCTGCTCCACCAAGGCCGTCACCTGTACCTGCCCACCGTGGCCGTGGGATCTGCCTTGGGCGCGTGGTTTTCCCTCCAACTTCCAGACGCCGCCATGGAGTCCGTTATTGGAGCCGTCATGCTGGGATTGATGCTGACTTTGGCCATCAACCCCAAGCGTTGGAAACGCGCATCGTCCACCCTTCGGCCCACCTCCCCCTGGATGCGGCACCTGCTCTTCTTGGGGGTTGGATTCTACGGCGGCTTTGTCCAAATGGGCATTGGCCTCTTTCTATTGGCCGCCTTGGTCCTTTTGGAACACTGGAGCTTGCGGGACGCCAACGCCATCAAACTGCTTTTGGCCTTGGTGGTGGTCATCCCCGCCTTTGCCTTGTTCTTTTGGCTGGGGGAAATCCACTGGCTAGAGGGCGGTTTGTTGGCTTTGGGCAGTGCCTCCGGTGCCACCCTGGCCTCGCGGTACCTGGTTCGGGACCCCCGTTGGGAACCCTGGGTACGGGCCACGCTCGTCGTGGCCTTGGGGGTTGGTGCATGGCGCACCCTCTCTCCGTACCTTTGGTAGGGAAACCGGAGACCCCTCTCCCCACCTACTAACGCTTCGACTAACCCCCACCGACTAACCCCTTTGCCCGCATGAACGTCTTGTCTTTGGAATGGATTGCCTTGTTACTGGCCCTGGGCGTTTGGGGGGGAGCTGCTCTGGTGGAATGGAGTTTCAAAACCTTTACCCCCTCAGCCAAACTGCTTTTGGCTTTCTCCGGGGCCTTCCTTTTTAGCACCACCGTATTCGTTTGGCTTCCCGAAGTGTTTTCCGACGCCGGACACGGCCACGGCCACAGCCACTCGGTCGCTGAAACAGGATCCACGGCCCTTGCAGCAGGTACCTGGGTGATGGTGGGATTTCTTGTTCAGTACCTTCTGGACTTTGCCACCCGCGGGCTGGAACACGGACATGTGCACCACGGCGGCAGCCCCTGGGGGGCTTTGCTGGGCTTGGTCGTCCACTCCACCTTGGAAGGATTGCCCCTGGCAGGAATGGACCCGGACCAGCGGCTGGCCTTTGGCACCGCAATCGCCTTGCACAACCTTCCCGTGAGCATGGTGGTAGCCCTCTGGCTGCGGGAATGCGGAATGACCTTCCGGTTGCGGTGGACCGCCTTGTCGGTTTTTGCCCTGTCCACCCCCGTGGGCGTGCTGCTGGGGTCCTTGCTCGACGCTCCCGACGCCCCCTTCCACACCGCTTCTATGGGCCTTGTGGCCGGTATCTTCCTGCATGTATCCACCACCATTCTGTTTGAAAACCAGAAAGACCACAAGTTCAATGCCGAAAAATTGGCCGTGGTCCTGCTGGGCACGGCCTTGGCTTGGTCCAGCCAGATGGTGCTCAACCCGGGATAATTCGTCCTGGCTAAGGGATTTAAGTGGCAACCGAAGCCTGGCGGGTAGCTGACCGCATTCCTCCCATAGCCTCGGCCTTTGAGCCATTGATTTAACCTATAGAACGACGGAGATACGCACAGACTCCCGTACCTTTGTACCCATCAACTTAAAACAAACAACCATGAGTGTTTTGGTAGGCAAGCAAGCCCCTGATTTTAACGCCAAAGCCGTAATCAACGGCGAGGAAATCGTAGACAACTTCACCTTGACCCAGTTCCGCGGAAAGTACGTGGTTCTGTTCTTTTACCCCAAGGATTTCACTTTTGTGTGCCCCACTGAACTGCACGCCTTCCAAGCCAAGAAGGCCGAGTTTGAGGCCAAGAACGTTCAGCTGATCGCCGTTTCTACAGACACCGAGCAGTCCCACTGGGGCTGGTTGCAGTTGGCCAAAAAGGACGGCGGCATTGAAGGTGTTACCTACCCCATCGTTGCAGACACCAACAAGACCATCAGCCACAATTACGACGTTTTGGCCGGCACATGGGGCTACGACGAGGACGAATTGGTTGCCGAAGGCGAATTGGTAGCGTACCGCGGCCTGTTCTTGATCGACCGCGAAGGCAAAGTGCGCCACCAGTTGGTGAACGACATGCCTTTGGGCCGCAATGTTGACGAAGCCCTGCGCATGATTGACGCCCTCCAGCATTTGGAGAAGCACGGCGAAGTATGCCCCGCCAACTGGACCCCCGGTCAAGACGCAATGAAGGCTACCCACTCCGGAGTTGCCGACTACCTTACCGGTCACTGATCTTATTTCGCTCACACACACAAACCCAAAAGGGGCGCCTCTGCGAGGCGCCCCTTTTCTTTTGGCCTTTGTTTTGCCCTTTGTTTTGCCTTTGGGTTCGGATTTGCCCCGGGGCAACCTCGGCGGGGGAAGTCCCAGCGGAGGATCCCTACTTCGGTTTGCGGAACGCGCTGCCCGCAGGCAGCTGGTCTACGGCCCAGAGGTAAGCGGCCGGGAAGCGTTGGCGCCAAGCCGCCTCGTTGTGTTCGGCTTGGGGATCCACCACCCAGGAATAGTCCCGGCCTTGCACCCGGCCCGACTTCCGCAGCCCTTTGAGCAAGCGGTCAATTCCCGGCTGCAGTTCGGATTCCAGTCCCACGCCCCCGTTGTCCAAATACACCGGGCGGGGCCAAGGACGTCCGGCCTTTTCCCAGTCGGTGAGTAAATCCACCACCAGGCCATTGCCGGTTTTCACCCGGACGGCGGGAGAGAAGGCCAGGGCGGCGCCAAAAACCTCCGGACGGTAGGTCGCTAGGTAAAACGAGGAGGCCCCGCCCATGGAGGAACCGGCAATCAGGGTGTTTTCTGGCCCGGTCAGGGTTCGGTAGGTTGAATTGATGGTAGGCAGGACGGTCTCTATAAAATACGTGCGGTAGGCATCTCCGTCGGGGGTGTTGCTGTATTCCCGGCGGCGGAGCTGGCCGTCGGTGGAGCAAAAAACGCCGACGGCAATGACCGGAGGCAAGCCTTCTTTGCGAATCAGGGAGTCCAAGGCCTCGTCGATGGCCCAGTCCACGCCGCCGGAGGCGGTGTGGGGATTGAACACGTTTTGGCCGTCGTGCATGTAAAGGACGGGGAAGCGACGGGTGCGGTCCTGAAAATACTGGGGAGGTAGCCATACGACCACGTCGCGGGAGGTTACGCGTTTGGTGGGGTCTGGCACAGCAATCAGGGTGTGCATTTCGCCGGTGATTTGGCCGTCTACGTCGTACTGCGCAGGTCCAAAATCGACAATGCGGTGAACGGTGTCCCGGCCGCGCAGGCCCTGGAGGTCCCGCCACGGCTTGGCGCCGGCTATTCGGGCCTCCGCGTCCCAGGAGCCCAAGGTCAATTTGTAGGAGAATCCTTTGGGAAGGTCCTTGGCAGCAACCGTCCACAAGGAGTCGTTTACCCGCTTCAT
>JBILEM010000110.1:0-5223 GCA_044352085.1 Schleiferiaceae bacterium | reverse complement strand
AAGGGCGTCCTTTTCAAAATATTTGCGGACATTGACACCTTCGACTTGGAGTTGGACACCAAAGACCCCGACAAGTTCATTGAGACCGTCAAGATCCTGTCCCCCACCTTCGGAGGCATCAACCTGGAAGACATCTCTGCGCCCGACTGCTTCTACATCGAACAGCGGTTGCGCGAAGAGTTGGACATTCCCATCATGCACGACGACCAACACGGCACCGCCATCATTACCGGGGCCGCCTTGCTAAACGGCTTGGAAGTCGTCAAGAAAAAAATCAGCCGAGTCAAGGTGGTCTTCAACGGTGCCGGAGCCAGCGCCATCAGCTGCGCCACCCTGTATCTGGCCTTGGGCGTCAAACCCGAGAACCTGACCGTCTGCGATTCCAAAGGCGTCATTCACGCCGACCGCGACGATTTGACCGAAGAAAAGAAGCGTTTTGCCCGCGCCACCAAGTTGCGCACCCTGGAGGAAGCCCTCAAGGACGCCGACGTCTTTGTGGGTCTCTCCAAAGGAAACATCCTCAGCCCAGACATGGTCCGGAGCATGGGCAAGAATCCCATCGTTTTCGCCTTGGCCAATCCCGATCCCGAGATTGATTACGCTACAGCCATGGCGGCCCGCAAGGACATCATCATGGCGACCGGCAGGTCCGACAATCCCAATCAGGTGAACAACGTCCTGGGCTTCCCCTTTATCTTCCGGGGAGCATTGGACGTGCGGGCCACCAAAATCAACGAAGCCATGAAGTTGGCGGCGGTACACGCCATCGCCGGTCTCGCTAAGGAATCCGTCCCCGAAGTGGTCAACTTGGCCTACGGCGAGCGCAACCTTGCATTTGGCCCCACCTATTTGATTCCCAAGCCCTTTGACCCCCGCTTGATCTACACGGTGGCGCCTGCCATTGCCCGTGCGGCCATGGAGAGCGGGGTGGCTCAGAAACCCATCACCGACTGGTTGGCCTACGAAGAGCAGTTGCGCAACCGTCTGGGCCGCGACGACAAGTTTGTTCGGTTGATCATGCAAAAAGCCCGCAGCGCCCCCAAGCGCCTGGCGTTCAACGAGGCAGACACGTACCGCGTACTCAAGGCCGCCCAAATTTGCTACGAGGAAGGCATTGCCGAACCCATCTTGTTGGGGGATCCCGAGCGTATTGCGCAGCTCAACGCCGAATACCACCTGGGGCTGGAGTCGCTTACGGTTATTGACCCCCGGATGCCCAAGGCCCCCAATTCGGTAGAATACGCCGCAGCCTACTACAAGGACCGGCAGCGCCGGGGCATCAGCCAGGAAGAGTCCCGACGCCTCATGCGGAACCGGGATTTCTACGGCCCGATGATGGTGAAACACGGCCACGCCGACGCCTACGTCACCGGCAGCACCACCAAGTATTCCCGCGCGGTCAAACCGGTTATGGAAATCTTGGGACCCAAGTCCAGCCAAACCCGGGTTGCCGGCATGTACATCATGTTGACCAAGCGCGGCCCCATGTTCTTTGCAGACACCACCCTGAACGAAGACCCCTCGGCCGAACAATTGGCACAAATTGTATCCGTAGTGGCGCAGTCCGTCAAGCGGATGAACATTGTTCCCAAGGTGGCTCTTTTGAGTTTCAGCAATTTTGGGTCCCACCGCGGGGTGTTGCCCACCAAAATGCGGAAGACCCTGGACCTCATCCGGGAGCGCATGCCCGACTTGATCATCGACGGCGAAATGCAAGCCAATTTCGCGGTAGACAATGCCCTGCTCAAGGAGATGTTCCCCTTCTCGGAGTTGGTAGACAACGCCCCCAACGTGTTCATCTTCCCCGGATTGGCGTCGGGCAATATTTCGTACAAGTTGCTCCAGAGTTTGGCCGGAATGGAAGCCATTGGCCCGTTGCTTACCGGGCTGGATTATCCGGCCCACGTGTTGCAAATGGGATCCAGTGTGCGGGAAATTGTGAATACCGCGGCCATGGCGGTGGTAGATGCCCAAACGCGCCAAGGGAAGTAAATCCTGCGGCAAAAAAAACGGGGGCCACGGCCCCCGTTTTTTTTGCTCCCATCCGCATTAGTTGGGTCGCTGCCCGCCGACGGCGGGCAGTCGGGTGAATGCATAGGCGGCACCCGCCGCCAAAACACCGCATAGAACCCACAGTGCCGAAAATCCAACCGATTCCGACGAAAAGGCGGCCACCGTTCGGGTTCCCAGCAACGGCGCCAGGATATGGGCCGTCGAATACGCCCCGGCATACAGCCCCAGGTAACGTCCCCGCGCGCGGTCTCCTCCGCGCTTGGTGGTATACGTGACCATAAACGGCATGGCCAGAATTTCCGATACCGACAGCAACCCCATGTTGAGCAAGAGGCCAAAGAGCCCCGGAACTACCGGCAAAATCCAGAAACCGATGGCCAGCGCACCGCACCCAGCGGCAATCACCTTGCGCGGAGCAAAACGGTCGCCCATCCACTGCACCGTGACCATTTCAAACAGCACCACCACGGCGCCATTGAAGGCAATGATCCAGCCAATTTGGTCCTCGGCCAAACCGTGGATGGAGCGGTAGTAGAGCGGGAGCGAGCTGATCAATTGAAAGAAAACGGTGGCGTAGACCAGTACGAGAACCACAAAGCCGAGAAAGGGAAGGTCGGTCCACGGGGATTTGCGCTCCGACGGCTTATATTCCGGCGTTTCGCTGTGGGTTGCCGGGTGGGGATTCGCACCCACCGCGGGCTCCACTCCGCTCGCAGATGCCTCGGCCACCCCGGGCTTTGGGGTGTAGGATCCTCGTCGGCCTTTGAAATAGTAGGCCAAAAAACCGCCAGCGACCAAGCAGGTGAGGGCGTCGGCGTAGAAGAGGCCGCGGTAGCTCCACAGGGCCAATACGCCGGCGACGGCCGGCCCAACCGTAAAGCCCAAATTGACGGCCATGCGGTTGAGGGAAAAGGCCTTGGTTACTTTGTCCGGCGGGGAGAAAGCGTAAACGGCCGTTCCGTTGGCCGGTCGAAGGGTGTCTGCAACGGCGGCGGTGGCCAGAACTCCCCAAAAAAGCCCCCAGAAGGAGGATAGAAATGAAAGGACAAAGAAGCCAATGCCCCCGCCTACCAAGGCCATCACCTGAACGGTGTACGCACCGAGTTTATCGGTTAGCCAACCTCCGCTCAGCGACCCAATGACCGATCCGGCTCCGAAGGCCGCCATGACCCACCCCGTATCCTCCAAGGAAAAGTGCAGGGCTTGGGTGAGGTACAGGCTCAAGAAGGGCAGTACCATGGTGCCGCTTCGGTTGACGAACATAATAATAGCCAGCACCCATGCGTCGCGCGTGAGGCCGGTGAAAGCGTCGGTATAAAGGGCACGGATTTTGCGCACGTCGGTACAAAGATACCTTACCTTTATGGCCATGAGGACCCGGTCGTTTTTGTTTTTTCTAATGGTATTGGGCAGCATGGCTCCTGTTTGGAGCCAGCGCTCAAATAGCGAATTGTTCAACGGCGAGCGGGAGTGGCTGCACGAATACGGGTATTCTTTGGGCGCGGTAGTAGGTTCGTACGGAGCAGCGCCCATGGCGTACCACCTCAACCAAGGAATTTTGTATACCCCCCGGTTGATTTTCCCCTTTAAAAACTCCGGTTCCTTAGACGTCGTTCCTCATGTGGGCGTGGGGCTTACGTCCTCCTTGCTCTTGGGACGTGGCAATCTCATAAGCACCGATGTCGGGGCATCCGTCCATGTGAATGCAGGATTGGGGTCCACCATCGCCAACACCAGCTCGTTTGGCGCATTCTACGGTTTGGGATTTCAATCCTACACCATTCATGTGTTCGACTTTTTAAATCCCGGGAACCCCGTTTATCAACCTCAAACCTATGTAGGTCCGGTGGCCGATGCAGGCATTCGGTTTTTTCTTTACGGATCTCCGGTTGCTTTGACCATTCAGTACGCCCCCACCTTCTACGTCCCTGCGTCCGCAAGGAACTACGGAATCCAGGGGATGGTTAGCGGTCGTTTGATGTACGGGATGTACTAAGGCTTAGGCCGGATTCAGGAATTTCTTTACGGTTTCCGCAAGTACTTTTCCATCCACTTGGCCGGCAAGTGCGGTGCGGCAAGCTCCCATGGCTTGTCCCAAATGCGATGCGTTGTCCCATCCATTTTCTGCCAATATCTTTTGAACGGCGGCTTCTAGGGCTGCTGGATCCAGGGGCGCAGGCAGGTATTCTTCGATGACTTTGAGCTGACCCTCTTCCGGTTCTGCCAAGTCGGGACGGTTTTGTTGGCGGTAAATGGTTGCACTTTCCAAGCGTTGTTTTTTCAAACGTTGAAGCAACTGGATTTCTTGGTCTTCTGTCAACGTTCCTCCAGCCCCGGGCTCCGTTTTTGCAACCAAAATTGCAGCGCGAATTGCCCGAACCGTTTCCAATCTAATTTTATCTTGGGATTTCATGGCCAATTTGAGGTCGGCCGTCAATCGTTCTTCCAGTGCGGGCATGGGGGCTCAGTCTACGTTGTCGTGCAAAAATCGGTTGTGGGTGCGGAAGGTCAAGTCGTCGCCCTCTCCATTTAAAGAGGTGGAGCTCAACGGTTGTTGTTGGGAAATCAAACTGTGGTCTACGGCTACGCCTGCCCGTTGAAAGGCGGGTACTTGGGCAAATTCTTCGGCGCCATTGCGCTGTACACTTTTAAAGGTGTGGTTGAACGCCCGTAGGTTGCGGCGGCGGTCTGCAGCCATTTGCTGCATGGCTATTTCCACCCCTTGTTCCATGGGGTCTGTAGCGCCATGGGAGTTGTCGAAGTCTTCCACCGGTTGAGAAAGATGGGGTGCCGTTTTCACTTCAAAGCGAAGGTGTGCAGGAACGGGGAGTTCTGCAGGCGTGTCCTGGGCTTTTGGCTTGCGCATCCCCAAGGCCTCTTCCAGGGCCATCAATTCGTCCAAGGTGTGGCGTTTGATTCCGGGCGCCTCCTCGGATGCATCCAGGGAGGGTTCGCTTTCAGCAACCTCCATTCCCAAACGAACTTCCTCTTGAAGTGCCTCGTCCATGTTCGGCGTGGCGGCCTCTTCGGTCAAACCGGCATTGGTTAGGGGAAGGTCCCATTCCATAACCGCCGTTCCGGATTCTTTCAACGCGAAGGCCTGTTCTGCTCCTAAGTCAAAGGGGGAAATAAACGCCACTTCTTGGGTGGGTTCATTGGAAATGGTTTCAGGTGCCAGGTCTCGGATGACAAAATCATCAAAGTCGAACA
>JBILEM010000109.1:0-5227 GCA_044352085.1 Schleiferiaceae bacterium | reverse complement strand
GACTGGGCCACCATGAAGTCCAGCAGTCGGTCCAATTCGTCCAAGACCACCAAAGCCTCGTCGGGCTTCGTGAAAACGCCGGTCTCCCAATACAATTGTACCTGTTTCAACGTGCTCAAATAGCAGGTGCTGGACCACAGTTCGGCCGAGTCCAGTCCCATGTACGCCTTCACAATTTCTTCGGCCAAGGCACGTCGTTCCTCGGGAATGCCAAACTCTTGGTAGGACAAGGCTTTGAATTCCGGCAAGCCCAAAATAGACCGACCCCAGTAGTACGACTTCAACCGCGCCACATTGGGAAAGAGGAAGATGTAGAACAAGGGGAAATCCAACGCCGCATAGGTCATGTGCATGGCCTCTCGGCTTTGTTGGAAAGCCAGCATTTGGTGCAGAATGCGCGTGGTGTACTTCTGGTAATCTTCCGCGGAGGCAATCACGGGGCCGGCGTCAAAATCGACCCGTTGGGCGTCCATGTCGCGCAGGGTATCCAAGGAGATGTGGAACTTATTGGCGAGTTGGATGGCTTCCTCCAAGGTCAGGGCCGTGTCTCCCCGCATTCGCCGGTAGACGGAGTCGGATCCAATGCTCAACAATTCCCCGATTTCATCCACCATATTCAGGTGGGGTGCCACGCGGAGCTTGATGCGTTCAAAAAATTGGCGTTGTAGGTCTGGTTGCATGGGTGCAAAATGGGAAATCTGTGGGAACTTCGAGTTGCAATATTCCGTAAAAGTAATTTTTCAAACCGCATTTGGCCGTTTTGGCGCGCAATTTAAAAGTACCACTTTTGCATTAAATCAGCCTTTTGGCACAATTTAACCCCTATGAAAAAGATCTTCTTCCTCGGTCTTTTCGCGCTCGCAAGCCTTTCTGCGGTAGCGCAAACCCAAAAACAGTCGGTAGCCATTTTGGACTTCGACACCCGTTCGTACCCCGTCGATGTACAGCAAATCATCCAAAAAGCGACCATCGAAATGATGCGCATTAATCAATACGAGGTCATCGACAAATACGACATCGAGTTCATTGCCAAAAGGGATAACGTGGCCCTCAAAGGGTGTTTTTCCAAGATTTGCCTCAAAGACATTGGAGCACGACTGGAGTGCGATTACATTTTGACCGGTTCCTACGACTTGCTTGCGGACAAAGTGGCTTTGACCATTCGTCTGTTTAACGTTTCCAATGGAACCTTTGAAAACTCCACCAGCCGCATTTACCTCAACATCCCGGAGCAAGCTTTGGCCATGATGGAGGTGTCGCTGAACGACTTGTTCAAATTGCCTTCGGACGAGATGCTGCTGCGCAAACTGACGGTTTCCGAAGACTACGAAAGCGCCTTGAACAACCCCAATGCCTCGGTCATCAACAACAACGGTCCGCGCATTGGTCTTACGGCCGTGGTTGGTCCCAGCGCTCAAATCCTAACAAGGGAGCGCGCCTACGGCGGGTTTGACTACGCCGTCCCCCTGTTGTCGGCTTTTGGCTACCAGTTTGAGCAGGTATTCGTTAACTCGGGCAATTTCCAGGCCTTGATCGAGTTTATTCCCTTGGTGGCTGGTTTGGAATACGGCCGCATCATCCCCAGTGCCTCGGTCATGCTGGGAATGCGCAACTCCAAAACCGGTTGGGAGTTTGCCATTGGCCCCAACTTGACCACCACGGTAACCGGGACCGGCTATTACACGGATCCGAACGATCCCAAAACATGGCGCTTGGAGGGTACACCGGGATACAACCCGGTTAACCAGAACGTCATCACCCGCTTGGACTCCCGGGGAGACCTGGCCGTGGGCACCGGTTTGATCATTGGGGGCGGAAAGACATTTAAGTCTGGCCGCATGAATTTCCCGTTGAATTTCTTTGTGGTTACTCCCGGTCGCGGCGATTCGTGGCGTGTGGGTACCTCCGTGGGATTCAACATTGTTCGAAAAAAGGTACCAACCGCCAACCGTCCGTTTCAGGTAACTCCTTTGTTGGACAACGGATTTTAAACCGTCTGGAACGGTACCAAACCCATAGCCTCGTTCCGGAATACAAAAGGGGCCGCCTCGCAGAGGCGGCCCCTTTTATTATGGATGCGGCCTAGGGCTTCGGCCCGTTTTCGTCCAAAGTCATGGAGGGCATGTCCCAGGCCGCGCGCAGCAAGGCCTCCAGGACAACTGGGTCGACGTCGGACAGTTTTTTCAGGTACAGGCAGCCCATGCCGGTGGTGTGTTTGCCCAGCTGGCTGAGGAAGGAGTCGAAGCGCTCCATGCCTCCGTTGCAGAGGTAAAGGGTCAGTGCCGTCTTGCGGGCGGCGTAGCCCAAGCGCATCCAGTCTCCGGTGCGGCCGCTGGCGTAGGCGTAGGAATAGGTACCAAATCCGACGATACCGGTTCCCCACATCCGTCCGGGTTCTCCGGCGACGCGTTCCATCAAGGCGTGGACGACGCGGGCGTCGGCCTGCCGTGCGGCGGGTTCAATGGCGTCCAGGTAGGCGGACACGGGAACGTCGGTGGGTTGGGTGAGGTTGGTGGCCATCGGTTATCCTGGGGAGTTTCTTCGTTTGGGGGCGTTAGGCGTGGGAGGCAATCATGCCTGCGGCTACGGTGGCGCCGGTGGATTCGTCCACCAAGATAAAGGCGCCGGTCACGCGGTTGGTGGTGTAGGCGTCGGTGGCCAGGGGCTTGGCCAGGCGCAACCGCACATGGGCCAGGTCGTTCGTGCGCAAGGGGTCTGCCGTGGGGGTGTAGACCAAGGTGTGCAGGTCCAGTACCCGGTCCACGGTGTCCAAGAGGCCGCGGACTTCGGCGGTGGCACAGCGGACGGCGTATTTGGCGCCGGGCAGTTGCGGGGCGCGGTCCAGCCAGCACAGGGTGGCTTCCACCTGCTGGGACTCGACGGGCTGGGGGTGGTCGGAATGGGCCAAAAGCGAGCCGCGGGCCACGTCCAGATCGTCGGCCAGCTCCAGGGCGATGGATTGCCCGCGGTGGGCGGTGGTCAGGGGCTGGTTGCCCAGCCACAGGGCGGAAACGCGGGAGGTCAGGCCGCCGGGGTAGGCGGTGATGGGGTCACCCACCGAAATGGTTCCGGAGGCGACGCGTCCGGCATAGCCGCGGAAGTCGTGGTGTTCGGTGGTGTGGGGCCGCAAGACGGTTTGCACGGAGAGGCGGAAAGGGCCGTCGTTTTCGGGGCGGGGAACTTCCAAGGTTTCCAGGGTCCGCAGCAGGGGTTCGCCGGTGTACCAAGGCATGTGGGCGCTGCGGTCCACCACGTTGTCCCCCAAGAGCGCGGACAGCGGGATAAAGCGCACGGAGCGCACGCCTGCTTCGCGGGCCACGCGTTCGGCATCGGCACAAAGCGATTGGAAGACGGATTCGGACCAGTCGACCAGGTCCATTTTGTTGATGCAGACCACGGCCACGGGGAGGCCCAGCAGTCCGGCCAAAAAGAGGTGGCGGCGGGTTTGTTCCACCACGCCGTTGCGGGCGTCTACCAGGAGAAGCGCCACGTCGGCGGTGGAGGCCCCGGTGACCATGTTGCGGGTGTACTGCACGTGGCCGGGGGTGTCGGCAATGATGAACGTGCGCGCGGGGGTGGAGAAGTAGCGGTAGGCCACGTCAATGGTGATGCCCTGCTCGCGTTCGTCCTTCAGACCGTCGGTGAGGAGGCTGAGGTCCACGTGGGACAGCCCTTTGCGCTGGCTGGTGCGTTCCATGGCTTCCCACTGGTCCATCAACACGCTTTTGGCGTCGTATAAGAGGCGGCCAATCAGGGTCGACTTGCCGTCGTCCACGGAGCCGGCGGTGGTGAACCGAAGCAAATCGGCCGGTCCGTTGGGGGTGGGGAGGGTAGGGGAGTCCACAGGGGCCTGGGTAGAGGTGTTCATCGGTTAAAAGTAGCCTTCGCGTTTGCGTTCTTCCATGCTGTTTTCGCTGCGCTTGTCGTCCTCGCGGTTGCCGCGCTCGGTCTGGCGGGACGACTCGATTTCCCGGATGACGTCGTCGAGCTCGGTGGCGTCGGAGGCGATACCGCCGGTGATGGTGATGTCTCCCAGCGTCCGGAAGCGGATGGAGCGGGTTTCCGGGGCTTCCGTGGGCAACAACGTGATGAATTCGGACACCGGCAGCCAGGTGTTGTTGCGCCAAACGACGGTGCGCGGCCGGGCAAAATAGAGATCTGGAAGTTCAATGCCTTCGCGGCGGATGTAGTGCCACACGTCCAATTCCGTCCAGTTGGAGATCGGAAATACCCGGAAATGCTCGCCGGGGCGTTTTTTTCCGTTGAAGAGGTTCCACAATTCCGGACGTTGGTTTTTGGGGTCCCACTGGCCAAAATCGTCGCGGTGGCTGAAAAACCGTTCCTTGGCGCGGGCCTTTTCTTCGTCCCGACGGGCGCCGCCCATCAGGCAGTCAAACCGCTCGCGTTCAATGGTTTCCAAGAGCGTAACGGTCTGAATGCGGTTGCGGTTGGCTTTGGCGCCGGTCTCCTCGCGGGCAGACCCCCCGTCGATCGACGCTTGCACGCTGCCCACCACCAGACGGGCTCCCAGTCGTTCCACCAACGCGTCCCGGTAGGCCATCGTCTCCGGGAAATTGTGGCCGGTGTCGATGTGGACCAGGGGGAAGGGCAGTTTGGCGGGCGCAAAGGCCTTGGCGGCCAAATGCGTCACCACAATGGAGTCTTTGCCGCCGGAAAACAGGATTCCGGGGTGTTCAAATTGGGCAAAAGCCTCGCGGATCACGTAGATCGCTTCGGCTTCGAGCTCGTCCAAATGGGCGTAAGAAAGGGACATGGTTCAGGAAAGGGATAAGGTGCGGACCACGCGATCGACGCAGTCAGAAACCGATTGCTCGGCAGGATGCAAATGAATTTCAGGCGATTGCGGAGCTTCGAAGGGCGCGCTGATGCCCGTGAAGTCCGCAATTTGGCCGGCTCGGGCTTTGGCGTAGAGGCCCTTGGGGTCCCGGCGCTCGCATTCCGCCAACGGGGTGTCCACAAACACTTCCACAAACCGACCGGCGCCGACGATTTCCCGCGCTGCCGCGCGGTCCGCCGCGTAGGGGGAAACAAAGGCCGTCAGCACCACCAGGCCGGCATCGGCCATCAACTTGGCCACTTCGGCAATGCGTCGGATGTTTTCCGTGCGGTCGTCGGCAGAAAAGCCGAGGTCGCGGTTCAAACCCAGCCGCACGTTGTCCCCGTCCAGCAAAAACGTAGCACGTCCCGACGCGTGCAGCACCGCTTC
>JBILEM010000247.1:0-5299 GCA_044352085.1 Schleiferiaceae bacterium | reverse complement strand
TAACGGCCTCTGGTCCGCTTAATTTTTGCCCCGGAGGCAGCGTGACCCTTTCCGCCCCAGCTGGATACAGTTATCTCTGGAGCAACGGTGCAACGACTCAGAGCATTACGGCCACCGCGGCGGGTTCGTATACGGTAACGGTTTCCCAAAATGGGTGCAGCAGTACTTCTGCAGCGCAAGTGGTGACGGTGAACTCGGGTCCTCCGTCGACGGTGTCTGCTTCGGGTCCGATGACTTTTTGCCAAGGAGGCAGCGTGACCCTTTCCGCCCCAGCTGGATACAGTTATCTCTGGAGCAACGGTGCAACGACTCAGAGCATTACGGCCACCGCGGCGGGTTCGTATACGGTAACGGTTTCCCAAAATGGGTGCAGCAGTACCTCGTCTACGCAAATGGTCACGGTAAATCCTTTGCCGCCGAGTACGGTTACGGCTTCGGGTGCATTGACGTTTTGCCAAGGGGGTAGTGTAACGCTTTCAGCTCCCGCTGGTTACAGCTACTTATGGAACACGGGGGCAACCACCCAGACCCTATCGCCCAGCACAAGTGGTTCGTATTCGGTTGTGGTCACAGAGAATGGATGCAGCAGTACGTCTGCTGCCCAAGTGGTTACGATTAACCCACTACCACCTAGCACGGTGTCGGCCTCTGGCCCGCTCACTTTATGCCAAGGCGGCAGCGTAACGCTTAGTGCTCCTGCTGGTTATAGCTACTTGTGGAACAACGGAGCCACCACCCAAAGCATCACAGCCAGTGCCAGTGGTTCTTATTCCGTAATGGTAAGTGCCAACGGGTGCAGCAGTACGTCTGCGGCCCAGGCGGTGACGGTGAACCCCCTACCACCCAGCACGGTGTCGGCCTCCGGTCCGCTCACGTTTTGCCAAGGCGGCAGCGTAACGCTTAGTGCTCCTGCTGGTTATAGCTACTTGTGGAACAACGGAGCCACCACCCAAAGCATCACAGCCAGTGCCAGTGGTTCGTATTCCGTCGTGGTAAGTGCCAACGGGTGCAGCAGTACGTCTGCGGCCCAGGCGGTGACTGTGAACCCCCTGCCGTCGTCCACCGTTTCCGCATCTGGACCCTTGACGTTGTGCCAAGGAAGCAGCGTGACCTTGTCCGCGCCCGCAGGCTACAGCTATTTGTGGAACAACGGAGCGACTACCCAGAGCATTACGGCCTCCACGGCGGGATCGTATTCCGTAACGGTCAGTGCCAACGGATGCAGCAGTACTTCGTCTACGCAAGCAGTCACGGTAAATCCTTTGCCGCCGAGTACGGTCACGTCTTCGGGTGCGATGACGTTTTGCCAGGGCGGCAGTGTAACGCTTTCTGCCCCCGCAGGATACAGCTACTTGTGGAGCACAGGAGCAACTACGCAAACGATATCGCCCAATACCAGCGGGTCGTATTCGGTGGTGGTTTCCGCGAACGGATGCAACAG
Source organism: Schleiferiaceae bacterium (assembly GCA_044352085.1). Classification (GTDB taxonomy): domain Bacteria; phylum Bacteroidota; class Bacteroidia; order Flavobacteriales; family Schleiferiaceae; genus CAMDTE01. Next base: position 3,858 of record JBILEM010000247.1, on the reverse strand, counting down.
TACGTCGGCCGCCCAAGTGGTAACGGTGCATCCGATCCCCCCGAGTTCGGTGGCGGTTTCGGGGCCCCTCACCTTTTGTCAGGGGAGCAGTGTGACGCTGTCCGCCCCCGCCGGGTACAGCTATCTGTGGAGCAATGGTGCCACGACTCAGGGCATCACGGCCACCGCAACGGGTTCGTATTTTGTTACGGTATCGGCCAATGGCTGCAGCAGCACGTCGACGGCCCAGCAGGTAACGGTTCATCCGCTGCCTCCAGCATCCGTTACCGCTTCGGGGCCCCTGACTTTGTGCCAAGGAAGCAGCGTGACCCTTTCTGCACCGGCGGGCTATAGTTATTTGTGGAGCAATGGTGCCACCACCCAGAGCATTTCGGTTTCTGCAAGCGGTTCGTACGGGGTTACCGTGTCTGCCAATGGGTGCAGCAGCAACTCTACGTCCCAGGTGGTAACCGTGAATCCCACCCCGCCGTCCAATGTGGTGGCTTCCGGCCCCCTTACTTTTTGCCAGGGCGGATCGGTGGCCTTGGTAGCGCCTTCCGGCTATGCATATGTTTGGAGCAATGGCGCCACAACCCAAAGCATCAACGCAACGACGTCGGGCACGTTTACAGTGACCGTTTACGGCAATGGGTGCAGTTCGACGTCGGCCCCCGTGCAAGTGTCGGTCATTCCCAATCCATCGGCCGCTGTAACGGCATCCGGATCTTTGTCGTTTTGCCAGGGTGGAAGTGTGACGTTGGTAGCTCCTGCTGGCGGCACCTATCTATGGAGCAACGGGGCAATCACCCAGAGCATTTCGGTGACGTCTGCGGGGGTTTATTCGGTTGTAGTGACGGCAAATGGCTGCAGCACGACGTCGGCCAACCAACAGGTCAATGTGCTCCCCGTTCCGCCTGCAACGGTTACGGCTTCCGGTTCGCTGACTTTTTGTGAAGGAGGTTCGGTGGGCCTGATGGCTCCGGCGGGATTTTCGTATGCTTGGAGCACCGGGGCTACTACGCAGTCCATCGTGGCATCTGCCACAGGGGCATACTCGGTTACGGTAAGCGATAATACCTGTTCGGCTACTTCTTCTCCCGTTGCGGTGACGGCGGTAGTGAACAACCTTACCCCCCAGGTTTTTGGAACCACTTTGGCAAATGTCAATACCATTCAAAGTTATTTCACCTCTCAAAATCTGGGGAATGGGTACACATGGGGGGTCCAAGGAGGCAGTGTGGTAACCGGCCAGGGCACAAATGCAGTGACCGTTTTCATGGGTACGTCGGGCAATGTCAAGGTCTTCGTGATGGAAACCAACGGGTACTGCAGCGAGGGGGATACGTTGGTTGTTAAGGTAAGCGGATTGGGAATGGAAGAAGAGGGTATTCAGGGCAGGCTGCGCGTATACCCGGTTCCGTCCAATGGAACTTTTACCGTAGTTCCACCTAGCACGGAGGGAATCCTTCAGGTGGTGGATATGGTTGGTCGCCTGATCCATCAAGAACCCATCACATCGGAAAAGATGACGATCGAGGGTGTTCCTCCTGGGGTGTACACGGTCCTGGCCTACACGAACGGATTGCGTTCGGAATGCCGGATGGTGGTGCAATAATCCTTCGGTTTGCGCCCAAAATGCCCAAAGGGACGGCTCTATGAGCCGTCCCTTTGTTTTAATTGAATTTCAAGCTGCCGCCTAAGCCCAGTACAAGGGGAAGCAGGGCTGTGCTGCCCGAAGGACGGTGGGGACAACCGGCATCATCAAATCCAAAAAGGCATTGAAAAAAGTCGTATATTAATGTAAATTAATGTATTATGAAGAAGGCCATGGGAATAGGATTGGGAGTTGTAGGGCTCATCGTGTTGGTCGTTGCAGTGGCGTCTTTTCGATTTAGTTCAATAGAAACGCCTGATTATGAAGTTATTGAGACCTGGGGAAAAGTAGAGGTGCGGCGATACCCCAAGTGCATTGTGGCTCAAACACGGGTACGGAATGCATCGTTTAAGGAATCAGGAAGCGGCGGGTTTCGCGTGGTTGCGGGTTATATTTTCGGAGGCAACGAGTCCAAGCAGTCGATTTCCATGACGTCGCCGGTGGTGATGGAAATGGGAGATAAGTCGACCTTGGAATTTGTGATGCCGTCCAAATACCGGCTGGAAGACCTGCCTCAACCGTTGTCGGATTCAGTGAAAATTATGGAAGTGGCCCCTCGGGTTCTGGCCGTTCTTCGGTTCGGGGGATTTTCGTCGGATAAGAAGATTGCGCGCTATGGGAAGCAATTGCAAGAAGTTCTCAATAGCAAGCAAGTTAAGACGCGCGGTAATCTCTTGTACATGGGCTACAACGCGCCGTGGGATGTGATTGGCCGACGGAATGAAGTGGCCTTTGAGTTGGTGGAGTAGTTCGCTGTGGGGTGCTTAGGTTTGGGATTTGTTGCTTAGTGCGTCGAACTGGTTCGCAAGCCAGAGCATGATAAGGCCAAAAGCCACCCCGACAAGGAGGAGAATTTGGGCCATGCCGGGTTGCGCCGTGAGCGAGAGTTTCAGGAGTATGGTGGATACGACAAAGCTGGAGTTCCGGATGATGACGGGGAAGTCGTCGGTATAGAGCAAGGAGAACAGCAGGATGCAGACATCGCTGAGAATGAGGAAGGTGTAAAATTCGTCGAAGAAGATGTGGTTGAAGTCGACCCCGGGGCTGTCCATCCAGCCGAGGAGGGAGCCTGTCCAGCTGAAGAGGCTGTAACTGCCCAATCCGATGAAAACCAGAAGAAGTCCTCCGGACAAGATTTTTTTGGCCCGCACAAAGCTGCTGAGTTTGGTGCCGATGAGCTGCTCTTCTTCGGACTCAATGGCATGCGGGGCGTACATGCCGCTGATGCGGTAAAAGAGGTAAATCAAAGTAAAGGCAAGGGCTACCGCGCCGAGGTCACGGAACAAGGCAATCTGCGACCAGTCGGCCCAGGAGGCTAAGCGGAAGTCTGTTTCGCTGAGGTCTTTGAAGAGGTTTCGAATAAGAATGAGGGCCATGATCTCGTATTGCTTGCCAATGTAGATGGTGGTGGACCTGCGCAGGTAGTAGATCAAGAGATACACTTCGTACACCAAAAGCACCGAAAAAGGGGTGTAAATGGCATTGATAGGGTTGGAGAGTAGTGGAATGTGGGCCAGGTGGGGAAACCACGGGGCCAACTCCGTAAGAAGCAGATGCACCCCAAACAATCCAATGGCCAAGTACAAGGTGGCCTTCCCCAGCTGGGAGCGCAGTTTGGACCGAAAGAAGGAGTTGAGCATGGCTGATTGATTAAAAGGCGTTGAATTTCAGTTATTTAACGCTTTTTAAGCCACAATGTTTAGGTCCGATTCCTTTGTTGCATGGGGTCAACATTGCAGGCAACGAAAGTAGGGTGTAAGTAGTAGCCCCGCCCAGAATCGAACTGGGATCAAACGTTTAGGAAACGTCTACTCTAAATTTTAACCAGTTATCAACTGATTATCAATTAGTTACAAATTCAAAGAATGTACAAAATCAGTACAATCCGATACAGTTTGCGCTAACTTCTGCGCTTTCGTGATTCCAAAGGTGCTCACTATGCAATGCTCCCCATTTCTAAACCAGGGGTCTGCAAAAAATCATCACTTTAAAAGCATAATTGATCCAGTGGTGCTTTGTGGCTGTTGGGATCGGAATTTATAGTTTATGCGATAAACGTATGCGCCATCCGTACAGTAAGAACCGCTTATCTTTCCGTCCCATTTTTCCATCTGGTTGGATGTTTTAAAAATTAGTTGTCCCCATCTATCAAAGATGAGAAATTGATAATCCTCAAAGATGCAATTTGTAACGGGAGAAAAATGGTCATTCAATCCGTCGTTGTT
>JBILEM010000108.1:0-5314 GCA_044352085.1 Schleiferiaceae bacterium | reverse complement strand
GCCATGCGCGACCAGGCCGGGAAAGCCGACTTTGCCGCTGCTACCGCTCGGTGCACGTCCTCCGGACCGGAATCGGGAATGCGGCCGTATACCTTACCGGTAGCCGGTTCCACATTGTCCAAGTACATACCCGACGCTGGGGCGACAAACTCTCCGTTGATCCAATTGAGCAAATCCATGTCCGTTAGGTTTATTTTGCCCGTTTGAGGGCCCATTGGTTTAATGTTTCTACCAGCACGTCTCGACGTTTCTTTAACGTCTCCGGCCGGGTTGACGGTTGAAATTTCAGCGCCCACTCTTTGCGCGTGGTAAACGACTGCGCCGCAAAAAGCGCAGAACCGTCGGGGAATTCCTCCAAGACTTCTTGCAAGGCCGTCGGAAGCTCGACGGTCCGTTCGTCGCGGTCCAACCAAACGGTTACATGTACGTTTTCCTCCGGCTGCAACCCCAAAAACTCCCATATCTCCTTGCGAATGAGCAGCATGTGTTGGGGATGGCCGTATTTGACCAAGGTCCCGCGGTAGGTGACACGCTCGTTGAAACGTGCATAAATGGCTGGGCGTGCCTGTCCCCACTGGGCCTTTACATCAAATGGAACGAGGAGGTAATGGCCGTTTTGTTCTGCCGCTGTCTGGGCCAGTGCCATAAAATGAACCGCATCGTCCGGCACGGGCAGAGGGTCGTAGTAGATGGTTTGCACCGGGGTGAGCTGTCGTTACAAATTGGGCGTCCGTCCGCCGTCTACCGGGACATTGATTCCCGTGATGTACGAGGCGGCCGGGGAGGCCAAGAAAGCGACGGCCGCAGCAATTTCGCCGGGCTGCGCAAAACGACGCATCGGAACCTCGTCGATCATTTCCTGCGCCACCTCGGCGGATGCCCGACCGGTACGCGCTGCACGCCCGTCGATAATGGCCGTAAGACGCTCGGTTTGGGTGGCTCCGGGCAAAACGTTGTTGACGGTAATCCCATCGGGAGCCAACTCGGTGGCCAAGGTCTTGGACCAATTCCCAACGGCCGCGCGAACGGTATTGCTTACGCCCAATCCGTGCAAGGGGGCTTTGACGCTGGTGCTGATAATGTTGACAATCCGACCGTAGCCGCTGGCGCGCATGCCGGGGACCACGGCCTGGGCCAGGCGCTGGTTATTGATGAGGTGCTGGGCAAAGGCAGCAACAAACGCCTCGGGTTGGGCATCCAAAATGGGCCCCGCGGCAGGACCGCCGGTGTTGTTCACCAAAATATGGATCGTGTTTCCCGCAGCCAAAAAGGCGTGAACGGCATGCGCCACCGAATCGGGCTGGGTGTAGTCGGCCACTAAAAAGGTGTGGACCTGTTGCGCGGGGGTGGGCAAGGAAGCCGCCGCCGAGCGCAGTTTTTCTTCGTTGCGGGCCAGAAGCACCACACGTGCTCCGCGTTCCGCCAACGTTTGGGCCACGGCCCAGCCAATCCCTTGGGTACTCCCCCCAACAAGGGCTGTTTTGTCCTTCAAATCCTGCTGCATGGTTCAAAAATACGGCATACTTGGGAGCGGGGAGCGGAAAATGGCTTTGTCCTCCTTATCCCTTGCCGGGCGCATTTGTTCCTGCCCCAATCCGGTAGCCTGCCTTTACGCGCTCCAACCCAACGGCTCTGCCTCCAAAAAAGACAAATGTCCACCGGGGAGCAACCGACGCTCCGTAACCGCGGGTAAGTGCCAAAAAGCTTCGGTCACTTCCAACGGAATCACCGGATCTTCCGCCCCGGCCACCACCGCAACGGGAAAGCCGTAGGTGCGGCGGAGCACGTCCGTCCGGTCGGGCCGGGCCATCATCCCTTCTTGGGCCGCCAAGATTCCTTGCACCGGCATCGTCCGTGCGGCTTCCACCATGGCCTGCAATTCTGCCTTTAATCGGTCTACATTCTCGGGCGCCACCAAGGCGGGAATCGCCGCATGCAAGTAGCTGGACTTCTCTTTTTTCGCAATTTCCATGGCCCGCCGGCGCAGTGCACGACGTTCCTCGGTATCCGCAAACGGATGGGTGTTCATCAACAGGACCCCGCGGAGTCTTTCCGGCACGCGGTCCATCAAGGCCAAGGCAATGTAGCCGCCCATCGAATGGCCCGCCACCCTAAAAAACCGAATGCGTTCCGCCTTTAAAACAGCCAAAACCGCTTCGGCTTGGTCTTCCACGGTGTGGACGTAACCCGTGCATCCGGATTCGCCGTGGCCCAATACATCCACCAAAATCACCCGGTACCGGGACGCCCACTGCTCCGCCAGGGGCACAAATGCTGCCCGGGTTTCCAAAAAACCGGGAATCAGTGCTACGGCCGGCGCTCCGCGCCGGCCGTAGCACGAATAAACCACCGTCGCCCCCCGAAAAAGGACAGACCGTCGTTCCGTCATCGAGCCGCTCGGGCCTCTTCCATCACCGCCTCAATCTCGTCCACCTCTTTGGGAATCGCGCGGGTCAGGTTAACGTAGCCGTCTTCGGTGATCAAAATATTGTCTTCAATGCGAATGCCCAATCCTTCTTCAGGAATGTAAATGCCGGGCTCCACGGTAAAGACCATGCCCACTTGCATGGGGGTTGTCCACGGGCCGTAATCGTGCACGTCCAGTCCGAGGTAGTGGCTGGTTCCGTGCATAAAGTACTTTTTGTACGCCGGCCAAGCGGGGTCTTGCGCGGCCACTTGCTCTGCCGTTATTAGGCCCAATTCCAGCAATTCCGACGTCATGATTTCCCCCACCCGGGCGTGGTACTCGTGTAAAAACGTTCCGGGCTTGAGGAGGTTGATGGCCGCTTTCTGCACCCGAAGCACCGCTTCGTACACCTGGCGCTGGCGGGGGGTAAACTGGCCGTTCACCGGAAAACACCGGGTTACGTCGCAGGCGTAATTGGCATACACCGCGCCGACGTCGAACAAAACCAAATCCCCGTCCTCGCAAGGACCGTTGTTTTCGATGTAGTGGAGCACACAGGCGTTGGGGCCGCTGCCAATAATGGGGGTGTAGGCAAACCCGTCGGACCGGCGGCGTACAAACTCGTGGAGGAACTCGGCCTCCAGCTCAAATTCCCACACTCCGGCGCGCAAAAACCGCAGCACGCGGTCGTACCCAGCCGCCGTGATATTGGCCGCCGTCTGCATCGTCTCTACTTCCTCCGACAATTTCACCGCACGCAGGGCGTGCAACAAAGGAGCGGACCGCTTGTAGGTGTGGTTGGGGTAAGCCGCACGCAGCTTGGCGTTTTCCCGCTCGCCGCGTACCTCCGGAACGTCGGTGGACCGGCGCCAGTGTTCGTTGGTCACCTGGTAGACATTGTCCACAGACGCCATCATTTCCTTCATCACGCGCTCAAAGTCCTGCAGCCAAAAAACGGTTTTGATTCCGGTGCGTTCCTGGGCTTGGGCCTTGCTGAGTTTGGCACCTTCCCAAATCGCGATGGTCTCGTTGGTTTCCTTGAGGAACAAAACCTCCCGGTGCTCCGGCTTGAACGCGTCTGGGCAGACCACCAAGATGCTCTCTTCCTGGTCTACGCCGCACATCCAAAACAAATCCGTGGCCTGCTTGAACGGAAAGGAGCCGTCCGCGCTGGTGGGATAAATATCTGCCGAGTAAAAAATCGCCAAGCTGCGGGGCTCCAAATGCGCGGCAAACCGCTCGCGGTTGCGCACAAAAAGCGTGGAAGGAAGGGGATGGTATTTCATGGCATTTTTTTACTTAAAAAGTCCTCCAGATCTTCTGGAGCCAGCGCTTTCGCAATGATTTTGTGATTGGTGTCAAGCACCAGCACCGTGGGCGTCGTCGGTACGTGGTAATAATGACGGAAAGTTACGCGATCGGTGGCCACGTCGGATCCGTTGGACCAACCGGGGACCCCCAGCATCCCTTTTTTATCGATAAACGACTTCCACTCCTCCAAGGTCAACTCGTTGGTGATGGCAACCGTTTTCAGCCCCTTGGAAGCGAATTTCTTGTGGGTCTCCAGGAACTTGGGCAGGTTTTCCTGGCAATGCCCGCAGGTAGCGTCGTAAATCACCAACAGGGTATAGGACCCCATGGCCTCTTTCAACCGACGGGGGCGACCGGTGGATTCGAAATACCCAAAATCCGGTGCTTGCAATCCAATCATGTTCATGCCAATATCGTCGGCCTTCTTGATGATTTTGGCCAATGCCTCGGGCTTCTCCCACTTGGCGTAACCCGTTCGGTAAAACCGATTGACCATCCATACAAACGCTTTGTCGTGCCCCATCAGGTTCGACGTTTCGTATTTGTTGGTCAAAAAAGCCACCGAAAACTTTTGGGCCGCCGTGTCTTTGGGCATGTCGAAAAATACCGACAACGACGCCACCACGGTGTCCGGATCTTGGATAATGGCCTTGTCAAAAAACAGCTCAATCGCGGATTGAAAAAACGGGGACCGGAAGTAGGCCGGGTCCATCAACGGCTGTCCTTGCCAAAAAGCAAAGGTCCACCTTTCTACCCCCCCGGGTTCCACAGCGGTGCGGGTTCCCATGGGGTTTCGCGCCAAAATCAGCTTGCCAAAGCGGCTGCCGCCGTTCTGCTGCTCCCAGGCCGTGGTCTTCTCTGCATAAGCCGCTTGGGCCTGTTCGGCGGTCAATGCACCGGCCTCAAAGTCCCGCTGCACCGCCATGCCCAAGTTTTGAAATTCCTGGAACCGAATGTTGTCTTCGTCTTTGAAGTCAACTGCACGCAGTGCCGTGTAACTTCCTGTAATAGAAACCGGTGAACCGCCGTAAAAGAAGTCAAAAGCATGGGCGGTGTCCAGGAAAAACGTGTAAAAACCCGGGCGCATTTTGGCTCCTTGGTAGGCGAAGCACCCTTTGGCGTCCAACTTCACCGAATCCGCCACCAAGCGTTTGTTGCCGAAATAGTAGCCCAATGCCGCCTTTTTAACGGGCGAACCTTCGATGCAACCCTGCACCACCTGTGCTTTTAATGGGCTAACAATCAGAGCTATAAGGGCCACTCCCGCGGCCAAAACCCGAATACCGTGAAATAGTGCCTTCATGCCTCTAAAATACGAACAACCGGTTCGTTTGCATCTTACTTTTGCACCCATAAAGAACCTTAAATTCGACTACATGGCAACTGGAAAAGGCCTTTTTGGCAGTTCGTTGGCCCGCAAGTACTGGATGGCCCTCACCGGGCTCTTCTTGTGCAGCTTCCTGGTCATTCACCTTGTGGGCAACTTGCCCCTGATGACCGGGGACGCCGAAGCGTTCAATATCTACGCCCAATTCATGACCACCTTCCCGGTGATCAAAGCCGTGAGCTACTTGCTGTACGCCAGCATCCTGCTTC
>JBILEM010000004.1:0-16697 GCA_044352085.1 Schleiferiaceae bacterium | reverse complement strand
TGGTCTTGAGCTGGTGGGCCTTGCCCCGCTACGGCACCGTGGCTATGGGGGGAGCCTTGGTAGCGTCTGCGTTGCTCTACAATGCCTTCAAGGCCGTTCTCGTGAAATCGTTGCTGGGCGACTGGCCTTCGGGCGTTAGGCCCCTTAAACTCCTGCTCTTCGTTCTGCTGGCAGTGGCTATTCACGCTGCGGCCGGGAGCCTTCGCGTCCAGGTGGGCCTTTGGACGTCCGCTCTGCTGGAAGCTTTGGCGCAATCGGTTTTCTTTGTCTTTTGGGTGCTCCGCTCCAACGAGGTGCCGGATTTTAAGCTCTTGCTGGAGGGTGTTTGGGCCCGAGTCGGACGTTCAAAGAAGGGTCAGCCATGAGCCAAGCACCGCGTGTATTGTGGATCACTCCGTGGTACCCGGACGCTGCCCATCCGTACCGCGCCGCCTACATCCAAGCCCAGTTTCGGGCGGCAAGGGAACAAGGAGCCGACGCCCAGTTGCTCTTTGTGGATGTTGCCCACGGAACCGGACTGTGGGATTCCCGTTGGGAGACGATGGAACCCGGGGTATTCCGGTGGAAAATCCGAAGCCGAGCTTGGAAAGCCATCGCCCACCTTCCCGGTTGGCTCGCGGTTTGGGCCACCCGCCGCGCCTTCCGCCAACTGCCTGCCCTGCAGACCCCGCAGCTGCTGCACGGGAACATCGGATTTCCCGGCGGGGTCTTTACGCGGATTTTGGCCGACCGGTGGGGGATTCCCTACGTGATTACCGAACACTGGTCCAAAGCAACCGCGCATCTCCACCGACCCTTCTACCAAACCTCCTTGCGGCGGGCCTACCTGCACGCTGCGCGCGTATTGCCGGTGTCCGACCATTTGGCTGCCGACTTGGCCGCCGAAGGGATTGAGCAGACCACCGTCGTTCCTAATGTGATTGACTTTGGCCCTTTTCACCACCGCGCCGCCTCATCTGCCTTGCCTGCCATGAGCGACGTCGAAGCCCGCACGTGGCAATGGCTTTCGGTGGCCAGTTTGATTCCCGCCAATGCCGCCATCAAACGCGTGGAATGGATCCTGCAAGCCCTTGCTTGGTACCGCAAAAACCGACCCGATTTGCGCATTGAGTGGGTCCACGTGGGCGACGGAGCCCGGTTGCCGCTCTTGCAACAGATGGCCCAAAGCGAAGGCGTTGCCGAGCAAATCACCTGGGCCGGAAGCCTTTCTTTGGAAGCGATTGGACACCAAATGCGGAAGGCGGACCTCTTTCTTCATCCGACCACCCAAGAAACATTTGGTTTGGTGGTCCGAGAGGCCTTGGCTACCGGTTTGCCGGTGGTAACTACGCAGATTCCCGCCCACAGCGGTTGGTGGAAGCCGGATTATGGGGTTTGCACGCGGGTGACCGAAGTAGCGTTTCTACAAGGCATCCAGGCGATGGAAAACCAAGTCGACGCCGTCCCCGAAGATGCCTTTGACCGGGAAGCTTTTACTGCCGAGGCGGTAGGAAAGGACCTGTTGGGAATCTACCGGAGCATTTTGCCCTCCAAGACCCACTAAGCGTTATTGGGTGTTTTGGCGCGGGTCCAAACCGTACTTCGGCCCAAAAAGGGCATTCCGGTCACAAATCCTTTGAAATAGAGGGTGCCGTTGGGCTGCAATTTGCAATAGCACGAATACGTTTTGCCGGATTTGGTATCGTAGATCTGGCCGCCTTCCCATTCTTTGTCCGAGGCATCCCATCGCAGCCCATTCAGAATGACCAAACCAGATAAAACGCGGTTACGCAGCTTTTCGTCGGGGTTTTTGCGGTCGCGCTTGGGCTTGGAGCCGTCATCGTTGAAGTCGTTTTTTACCCAAACAATTTTGCCGGAGTAGGTGCCATCGGCCTTTTTGAAAACTTCCACTTTTCCGTCCTTTTCTTCGTTGAACCACACGCCAACGAGTTCATCGGCCTTTTGGGCGAAGGTTTGAAATCCAACAAGCAAGCAAAAGGCAAGGAGGAATTTTTTCATGAACGGGTTCTTGAGGGTCACAAATTAGAAAACAGGAGCCGTTCAGCGCACAAAAAGGTCATCGGGTCGATTTGGAGCCTGAATGTTCGCTACGGGCATGCGCCACGCTGGCATTCAGTTCGTACCCCACAATCAGTCCGATGGCGTTGATGTAGATCCACAATTGGATGATCAGCAACGTACCAATGGAGCCGTACAATTGATTGTAGCGGGCAAAGTGGGACACGTAAAATCCAAAAACGGCAGAGGACAAAACAACCAAAAAAGTGGCCAATACAGCTCCCGGACTGATGAGCCGCCAAGGCGCCTTGGAGGCCGGGCCGTATTTGAACACCAGGGATACAGAGAGCAAAATTAAGCCAATCAAAATGGCATAGCGCCAAGCAATCAACAGTTGCCACTCCGTCCCCAAACGCTGCTTTTCAAAAAGTGCCACCAACAACCCTTCGGTGGTCACCAAAAAGGCAATTCCGCTGATGAGCAAAAACGACAAAACCGCGGTCAGAATAAAGGCAGCCAAATACTGGGACCAGAAATTTCGGTGGCCAATGTTGTAAACGCTTTGGGTAAAGTTCGCAATAAGGGCCAATGTACCGTTGGTCGCAAAAATCAGAGCGGCCAGCACCGTGATGCCCAAAAGGTCACCGCGTTGGACGGTTAAAATATCGTTGATGGTGGTGCGGGTGGCTTCAAAACTGGTGGGCGGCAAGATTTCGCGCATCAGCTCGAAGAGGGCCGGTTGAAATCCTTCAATGGGCAAAAAGGGGATCAGCGTAAAAACAAAGATGATGCCGGGAAACAAGGCCATGAAAAAGGAAAACGCCACCGATGCCGCCCGACTGGTAACGGCACCTCCGTTGAGGGCGCGAAAAAAGAACACCCCAATATCCCAAACGCTGAGTCCGCCAAAGAAGGGCGGTTTCACGCTTTGCAAAAAGCGAAAGGGGCGGTGCCAGGATTTCATCACGCGACGTCGGCTTTGAAATTTAGGTCCAAGCTTTTCACGCTGTGGGTGAGGGCACCCAAGGAGATGAAGTCCACACCAGTTTCCGCATAGGCCCGCAAGGTTTCTGCGGTTATTCCACCGGAGGCCTCGGTTTGCAGCCTTCCGGCAATCCGTTCTACGGCCGCCCGACACGCGTCGGGGGTAAAGTTGTCGAGCATAAGGACATCAATCCCGGAAGTGGCGAGTGCGTCGTCGACATCTGCCAGAGATCGGGCTTCCACCTCAATCTTCAACGGGTGGCCCAATTTTTTTAGGTAGTGTTGGGCTCTTTGGACCGCTTCGGGCAAACCACCGCAAAAGTCGATATGGTTGTCTTTGAGCATGATGAGGTCGTAAAGTCCGTGCCGGTGGTTGGTTCCTCCCCCGGTGCGTACAGCGTATTTTTCCAGGTCCCGCCAACCGGGCGTGGTTTTGCGCGTGTCCAACAGCTGAACGCCCGTTCCCGCTACCAGCGCCGTCCAACGGTGGGCCGACGTGGCTACGCCGCTCAAGCGCTGCACAAAATTCAACAAAGTGCGTTCTGCGGTTAGGAGGCCCACCAGCGGGCCGTGGGCGCGGCCAACTGCTTGGCCGGGTTCCACCGCGTCTCCGTCTTGCGCCAGGGCTTCCCAGTGGAGTTTCGGGTCCACAGCCTGCAAAACAAAGGGGACCAGCGGCAGCCCGGCCACAATGCCGGCTTCCTTGGCACGCAGCACTGCACGGCCTTGTTGGTCAACAGAAAAACAAGAGAGAGAGGAATGGTCGCCCGGGAAGGCCGTGCGGCCCCGGCCCAGATCTTCGTCCAAAGCCAATTGAATCAGGGAAGACACAGCTGCCAAAGGACTGCTGCAGAGCGAATCGGTCTCGGAAAAAAGAGGGGGGTTCATGGGCATTGAAGTACCTTTGCAAGGTACAAAACACTGCCGTGCAAACCGTCTTACTCACCGTGGGGGCCACCCAAGAAGCCTATCTCAAAGAAGGTATTTCCAACTATGCCAAGCGGTTGGGACGGTACACCGACTTTGAAATCGTGGCCGTCGATCGGGCAGAAAAGCTTGTGAACGCTTTGAAACCGGGGGATTATGTGGTCTTGTTGGACGAACACGGCACCCTCTTGCCCTCTACGGGATTTGCCCAGCACATGCAAAAATGGATGAATACCGGTCCCAAGCGGCTGGTGTTTGCCGTGGGGGATGCCTTCGGATTCCCGCCGGAGATGGTCCAACGCGCTTCCTTTAAACTGGCCTTGGGCCCCATGACCCTCACCCACGACATGGTTCGGTTGGTCTTTGTGGAACAATTGTACCGGGCCCACACCATTCTGCGCAACGAGCCCTACCACCACGCCTAATTGTTACCTTTGGCGGCTGTGGCACATACCTATGCATCTTTGTTGGAAGGGTTTTCCAAGGGGGTTTTTCCCCCGGTGATCGTAGTAGGGGGGACGGAGTCCTTCTTTATCGACGCCCTAACAGATCGCCTGTCTGCCACCGCCCTCACGGAAGACGAAAAAGCCTTCAATGCCTCTGTTTTGTATGGCCGGGACGTTGCAGCGGCGGACGTGGTCTCCGAAGCCCGGCGCTATCCCATGATGGCCGAGCGCGTTTTGGTGGTGGTGCGGGAGGCCCAAAATTTGAAAGATTTCGACGCCCTGTCGGCCTACTTCAAGTCGCCCAACCCGACCACCGTTTTGTGTTTGGCCTTCAAAGGCAAAACCCCAGATAAACGCCGGGAGGGGTATAAAACGCTCTTTGCCCAGAACCATGCCTACATCGAGGCAGTTCCCCTCAACGAAGGACAAGCCAAGGCCTGGATCAAGTCCGAAAGCACCCGACGGGTTTTGAAAACCGACGACCACGCTGTTTCCTTGCTCTACGAATCGGTGGGGGCAGACCTGACCCGGTTGGCCCACGAACTGGACAAGCTCGCTGTGGCGCTGGGGGAAGGGGGGATGGTGACCCCGGCTGAGATTGAAAAACATGTAGGTATTTCGCGGGAATTCAACAACTTGGAGCTTATTCGGGCCTTGGTGAACAAGGATGTTCCCCGGGTGTACCGCATTGCCCACGGGTTGTCCTTGCAGACCAAGACCACGCCCTTGCCCATGACCTTGGGGTTTCTGTACGCGACTTTCGGCAAGGCGCTTGTTTACAGCAGTTTAAGACATTTGGGAAGTGCGCAGGCAGGGGCGGCCATGGGGCAGAAAAACCCCTATGCCCTTCGGGACTACGAGACCATTTGCACCAAGTATTCCCCTGTGAAATTGGTTCGCATTGTGCGTTACCTTCGCGAGGCCGATTTGGCCTTCAAGGGCGTGCGCACCGGCGGTGCCCATCCGGACGAATTGCTGCGCGAGCTTTTATTCAAGATTGTAGTATGACGATTATCCCTGGCCTTCGGGCCCCGTTGCTCCATCAAGGAGCGGTTTTTTTTGTCGTGGTGTTGGCCATTGTTTTTGGTTCAAACCTACAGGCCCAAACCACCGGGGTCGTCCGCGGGTACGTATTTGAAAAAAGCACGCAGTTGCCGTTGGAACAGGCGATGGTCAAGGCCGTCCCCAACGGCGGAACCACCCTTTCCAACAAAGACGGCTACTTTCAACTGAATCAACTTCCGTTTGGAGAATACACCTTGGAAGTTAGTATGATTGGATACCAGAAAATGCTCCGAAAAGTAACCATTCGGGCGGGGAAGGTGCCCTCTGAGTCGTTTTACTTAACGGAGGAGTCCACGGTTCTTCAAGACGCAAGCGTTACCGCCAAGCGCCAAGAGGCACAAGGGAAAGTGCTCACAGGGCAAATCAACCTGTCCGCCAAAAGCATACAAACGTTTTCTATCGGGGGAGAGCCCGACTTGGTGCGCGCTGTGCAGGTTTTGCCAGGCGTTGTATCCACGGGGGACCAAGGAGGTCAGTTGTACATCCGGGGAGGAGCCCCCATTCAAAACCTGGTGAAGTTGGACGGAATGATTTTGTACAATCCATTCCACAGCATCGGTTTTTTCTCGGTTTTTGAGACCGACATTTTGCGTTCCGCGGACATCTATACGGCGGGATTCAATGCCCAGTACGGAGGCCGGAATTCGTCGGTCATGGACATCAAAACCCGCCTGGGAAATCGCCAACGAGTGGCCGGTAAAGTGAGCTCGAGTACCTACATGAGCCGGGCGTTGTTGGAGGTTCCTATCGGAAAAAAGGCCGACGGTTTGGCCCCGAGTTCTTTGCTCATCACCGCGAAGAAATCGTACCTGGACCAAACCGCTGGGCTGTTTTATCCCTACGTCAAAACGGAGTTTGGAGGCCTGCCGTTCACCTTTACCGACCTCTACGGCAAATACGGTTTCCAGGCCAAGAACGGCTCCAGTGCCAACTTCTTTGGGTTTCAGTTTCAAGACGGCACGCAGTTGGCCGCAGACAAAGCCATCGGTTGGACGGCAACCGGTTATGGGGCAGACATGACCATCATTCCGCCCTCCAGTGCAACCGTCATCAAGGCTTATTTTGCTCAGTCCGACTACGCCATTACCAGTACGGAAATCGCCGGTCGCCCCAGGGAGTCCTCCATCGATGGGTTCAATGCCGGCTTGGACTTCACCTATTTCATGCGGAAGTACGACCAGCTTACTTACGGTCTGGAGTTTATAGGCTACAGCACGCGCTACCAATTCACCAACGGCGTAGGCCGCATTCTTCGCCAAGACGACAACTCCACGGAAGTGGCAGGGTACATCCAGTACCGGTACCAAACCGGTCGGTGGTTGGTGGAGCCCGGATTCCGGGTGCACAACTACGGAGCCTTGGGCATCGTTCGGGCGGAACCCCGCTTCGGCTTGAAGTACAACGCCACCGAATACCTGCGCATCAAGGCTTCCGGCGGCATGTACTCCCAGAATTTGGTAGCGGCCAACTCGGACCGCGATGTGGTAAACTTGTTTTACGGATTTTTGAGCGGCGCCGGAGATTTGCCCAGCATGTTTGACGGCCAGCCGGTATTGTCCAAGCTCCAAACCGCCACCCATGCGGTCTTGGGCACGGAGTGGAACCTGACGCCGCGGTGGTCCTTGGAAGTGGAAGGGTACTTGAAGCAGTTCCACCGCATCACCAACATCAACCGCTTCAAACTCTACGACGATTCCGACGCCTACCAGGACAAACCGGAAATTTTGCGGAAGGATTTCATGGTCGAGAAAGGCAATGCCATGGGCTTGGATTTCTTGGTCAAATACGAAGATCCCCATTGGTATTTTTGGGGAACCTACTCGCTCGGTCGGGTACGTCGGTTCGACGGCCAGCAGTGGTACGCTCCGCATTTTGACCGCCGCCACAACGCCAACGCTGTCGTCGCCTACAAGTGGGGAGAAGGCAAAGAAATGCCCTGGGAATTCAATCTGCGGTGGAACCTGGGAACCGGGTTTCCGTTTACTCCAATCCGCGGATACTTCCAGAATCAACCGTTTACAACGCCATCGGGAACCCCAGACCTGGCCTACGACTACGCTCGCGAAAACGGCCAGTTGGGCATTTTATACGGGGACCTCAACAGTGCGCGGTTGCCGGTGTACCACCGCTTAGACGCCACCTTGAAACGCGTATGGAAGTCGGGAAAATTCAACCGTTTGGAGGCGTCTTTGGCGGCCACCAATGTGTACAACCGGGCCAATATTTTCTACTACGACGCTGTCAAACGCAAGCGCGTCAATCAGTTGCCGGTAATGCCGACTTTGATGCTCAGTTACGCGTTTTAAAGTCGTATTTTTGCAGCCGATGGCCGATTCTACCAAGTATATTTTTGTCACCGGCGGCGTGACCTCTTCCCTGGGCAAGGGCATTGTTTCCTCTTCTTTGGCCGCGTTGCTGCAAGCGCGGGGGTTCTCCGTAACCATCCAGAAGCTAGATCCCTACATCAACATCGATCCGGGCACCCTAAATCCCTACGAACACGGGGAGTGCTTTGTGACCGACGACGGCGCAGAGACGGATTTGGATTTGGGCCACTACGAGCGGTTTTTGGACCGTCCCACCTCCCAGGCCAACAACGTAACCACCGGCCGCATTTACCAGAGCGTTATCGAAAAAGAGCGTCGGGGCGATTACTTGGGCAAGACGGTTCAGGTCATTCCGCACATCACCGACGAAATTAAACGCCGCATCCGCATTCTGGGGGAGACCGGTAAGTTCGATTTTGTGATCACCGAAATTGGCGGCACCGTAGGCGATATTGAAGCCCTGCCGTACATCGAGACCGTGCGCCAACTTCGTTGGGAGTTGGGCAGAAATTGCCTCTCCATCCACCTCACCCTGGTGCCTTACCTCAAGGCGACGGGTGAACTCAAGACCAAACCGACGCAACACAGCGTCAAAATGCTGCAAGAATCGGGTGTTCAACCGGACATTCTCGTTTGCCGCGCAGAACATCCGCTGACCGAAGAAATGAAGGCCAAGTTGGCCCTGTTTACCAATGTTACCCGTGACGCGGTCATTGAATCATTGGATGCCCGCACCATTTACGAAGTCCCCTTGCTCCTTCAAAAGCAGAATATGGACGGCGTTGTCCTCCAAAAACTTGGGGTAGAGAGCCAGCAAAAGTCTGACATGCAGCCCTGGTCCTCGTTTGTGGAACGGTTGCTGAATCCTGCCAAACACATCCGGATTGGCCTCATTGGCAAATACGTGGAGTTGAAAGACGCCTACAAATCGATTGCTGAAGCCCTGATCCATGCGGGTGTTGCCAATAACACCCAGGTAGAAGTGGTGTGGATCCACTCGGAACATCTGGAGCCGGGCACGGTCGCCGAGCACTTGAAAGGGCTGAACGGCATTTTGGTTGCACCCGGATTTGGAGAACGCGGATTTGAAGGAAAAATTGAGGCCGTCCGTTTGGCAAGAACGCACAATATTCCCTTTTTGGGCATCTGTTTTGGCATGCAGGCCTCGGTCATTGAATACGCGCGGAATGTCTTGGGCCTGACGGAGGCCAACAGCCGCGAAGTAAACCCGAACACGCCCCATCCCGTTATCGATTTGATGGAAGAGCAAAAGGCCGTCACCCACAAAGGGGGCACCATGCGGTTGGGAGCATGCGATTGCGATTTGCAAGCCGGTTCGTTGGCGGCCCAGATTTATGGTGGAGCTGCCCGGATTTCCGAAAGGCACCGCCACCGCTTTGAATTCAATAACGCGTATTTGGATGCTTTGCAAGCAGCCGGCATGCGGGCAAGCGGCATCAATCCAGAAACTGGCTTGGTGGAAGTCGTTGAGATCCCTGCGCACCCTTGGTTTGTAGGGGTTCAGTACCATCCCGAATACAAGAGCACGGTGGCCCATCCCCATCCGCTGTTTGTATCCTTTGTTCAAGCGGGCTTGACGCACGCTCAATCCCCTTCCTGATTATGCTTTTGGAAAACCGCGGCACAGACCGCAATCAGATTATTGGCTTTGTGCTGATTGGCGCCATCTTGATTGGTGCCAGTTTCTGGACCCAGTCCTTGGACCCCAAGCCAGAACCCGCTGCCCAAGAAGAAACCGCCGTTCCCGCGGCCAAATCCGAGCGGTCGCCCATGGAGGCTGTGGCAGTCGTGTCAACGGATACCGCATTTGTCGCCAGGGAGGCTGTTTTGGAGAACAAAAATCTTCGTTTGACCTGGACCACAGCAGGCGCCCAAATGGTTCGTGCCGAGTTAAAGGAATACAAAAACTGGCAAAAGAAGCCGCTCCTGTTGTTGGACAACAACCACCTCTTGGCGCTCACCGACGGGGACAAAACCAACACCGCACAGTGGGCCTTTGCCGTGGAATCCCAAACCGACAGCTCGTTGGTTCTGGCCGGCGCTCAAAACGGCAAGTCGCTCCGCCTTACCTACATCCTTCCCCAAGACGGCTATGCACTTAAGTGGCGGGCCGAGGGAACCGGATGGCAAGGAGGCACCACCCAATGGACCTGGGAGCAATTTTCCTTGCGCCACGAGAAAAGTTTATCCACAGAAGCTCTAGCAACCACGGCCTACGGCTGGGACGCCTCTGAGGCGGACGATGTCAGTTTGTCCGACGGTGGGGACGACGAAGAAGACTTCGAATCCCTGGCTTGGGTAGGCTACAAACAGCAGTTTTTCAGCAACCTCCTTACCCGCGACGGCAATTGGTCCAAGGCCCGTGTGGTCTCCACCACCCCCGCGGAGTCGGACACCCTCCACACCCGGAATTTTGCCTCCAACCTGCAGGAGTCAACCTCCTCGGGCAATTTGTCCTCCGGGGGAGCCTGGTACCTGGGACCCAACAAATACCACGAGTTGGTGGGGTACGACCGCCACTTCGACGTCGTCATTCCGTTCGGCTGGGGGATTTTCGGCTGGATTTCCCGCTACGTGGTAGTGCCCATCTTCGACTTCTTGGACAGCTACGGATTGAACTACGGTTTGATCATCTTGCTGATGTCGCTAATCATCAAGTTGGCCCTTTCTCCGTTGACGTTTTCGTCCTACAAGTCCATGGCCAAAATGCGCGTATTGAAGCCGGAAATCGACGAAATCAACGAGCAGCACAAGGACGGCGACGCCATGAAAAAGCAGCAAGCTTTGATGGCCCTGTACAACAAAGCCGGCGTGAACCCCCTGGGCGGATGCATTCCCCAGTTGCTGCAATTCCCCATCTTGATTGCCATGTTCCGGTTCTTCCCCGCATCGATTGAACTGCGGCAAGAATCGTTTTTGTGGGCCGACGATTTGTCCAGCTACGACTCCATCTTTACCCTGCCGTTTACCATTCCCTTCTATGGGGACCACGTGTCTTTGTTCACCATCTTGATGGCCATCTCGACGTACTTGTACACGAAGATGAACAATTCCATGACTCCCAATTCGGGCAACGACATGATGCGTCAGCAAATGATGATCATCCAGTACGTCATGCCCTTTATGTTGTTGTTCTTCTTCAACAGCTACTCCGCCGGCTTGAGCTACTACTACTTTGTGGCCAATATGGTGACGTTTGGCCAGCAGTACAGCATGCGTTTCTTTGTCAACGAAGGAGCCATCCGTGCCAAAATCGAAGACAACAAGACCAAAGGGGGCAAAAAAGGCGGCTTCCAGTCCAAGCTCCAAACCCTGATGGAAGAGCAGCAAAACGCTGGGAACCGCCGTGTTCGCCGGAATAACAAGGGATAACCGCAAGCGCGATTTTTCGTCCGCATTCGAGAGCGGCCTCCGCAGGAGGCCGCTCTTTTTTTTGCATCACGAACCAAGGGTTGGACGGTTTACCGGCCGAGAAGGGCCCACAAACATTTCTATCCGTTTGAATCCGGTTACCGGATCGTCTACATCGCACTTTTGCGGCATGATCCGGTTTGCCCATTTTCCTTGGACGCTTGGCAAAGGCGCATTGTTTGCACTTCTACTCCCGGGCGACGGGCAGGGATTAATCGATATTGCCCCTGATTCAGCATTCGTTTTGGGTTGGTACAACGTGGAGAATTTGTTTGATACCGAAGACGACCCCTTGACCCGAGACGAGGAATTTACTCCGGAAGGAGCACGATCTTACCACGCGGGGCTGTACCGGTTAAAAGTGCAGAAGGTTGCCAAAGCCTTGGGGCAAATGCTATCTCAAGAGGAGGTGGATGCATTCGGACTCTGCGAAATCGAAAATGCGCGGGTTTTGGATGATTTGATTTTGTGTGCCCCCTTGAACCGTTGGAATTGGTTCCGGGTGCACCGAGAAGGTCCCGATCCGCGCGGGATCGATGTAGCAGTGTTTTACCGCACCGACCGGGTGGAAGTCCAGAATGTGCACTGGAGTTCGGTTCCATTGCCCGAGGGACGCGCGTCGCGGGAAGCCTTGGTGCTTACGTTGGCCCGCATTTCCGATCCAAATGATACCCTTCGAACCGGTTGGCTCCACTTGCCGTCGCAGCGGTCGGGTTCGGGATCCATTCGCGCCGAGGTGTGGAAAAAGCACAAAACGAACTACCCCGGGGTCGAGGTTTGGCTCGGTGATGTGAACGAAGGAATTGGCTGGGCATTGGACGAGGCGGTTTCGAGGGCTGGTTTCACGCTCTTTGGCTTGTCTGGAAAGGGTACGTACTTCTACCGGAATACGTGGTCCTGGTTGGATAGGGGGTGGAGTACTCCTACCTGGCAGGCCGAAGCCCTACCGGTGTTTCGGCCGTGGATGGGCCATGGGGAGCGCGACCTGGCCACCGGAATCGCCCCTCCGTGGCGCACCTGGCAGGGAGAAAATTGGATTGGGGGGCCGTCGGACCATTATCCGATTTTGGTTAAAATTACCCGTAGGTAACCAGCGATTGTGTACATTTGGATTTCAAAATTCGAATTGGACTCCTTGCCATGAAAAAAATCTTTGCTCTTCTTGCAGTTTCGGCAATCGCTGTTTCTTGCGGTAACGATACAACTGATCCAACGGCTGACAAATATGCAACCGACTCTTTGACGGTCTCTCCAAATCAGAATGTTTTGGTTTTTGAAACCACAGGAGCGTGGTGCCAGTACTGTCCCAATGGCGCCGCAGCCCTCCGCAGGGCTATTTTGCGCAACCCCGAAGGCCGCGTCTTAGGGATGGCAGCGCATACAGGCGACGTTTTGGAGACGCCGGTGTCCACTTTATTGAACACCATGTGGCCTGCAGCCGGCGTGCCTAATTTTTACATCAACGGTGTAGATGCGGGGCAATCCATTGCGGGGCCAGTAGCTTCTTCTCTGACCTCTCTGCCTGAGATGGGCGTTGCAACGGCTGTTGCGGAGACCGACACATCGTACGAGGTATACGCCAAGGTTCAAGTATTCAAAGAGACCCGAGGCACTACGTACAACGTACAGAGTTATTTGATGTACGAAGGATTGGATGCCAAGCAGTACGGACTGGTAGACCTCAATCAAGTATCCAGTGTTCCATTGGTAACGAAGGGATCCGGCGCGCAGCCTTCTATTTGGGCGGTGGATACCGTGGGCAAGAAAGCCGGTGACGTTTATCAGCACGAGCACTTGCCGGTGATGGCTTCAATAACAGCCAACCCTTTCGGAGTTGTTTTGGACACGGTCAATCCCCTGGGAAACAACTTTTTTGAGGGCGACATTTTTGGCACCCAGTACACCCCAATTAAATTGCGCATCAGCAAGAAACCATTGGCTGCATTGAATGCAATTGTACCCTTGGACCCCAAGAAGTTCTACGTGCTTACCATTGTTTGGAAAGAGCGTTTGGATGGAACTCCGGGCTATTTGTTTGTCAACGGCATTGAAGACCACTTGGACTAAGGATCAAGTTGTGCGGAACACACACGGGGCGGTCTCTGAAAGAGACCGCCCCGTGTGCATTTTGGACGCCGATGAATGTAGAAAATTCCCTTAGTCGCGCCACAAAAGCGACGCATCTCCGTAGCTTAAAAAACGGTAGTCGTTGTTCAGGGCGTGGTCGTAAACGGATTTCCAGGAATCCCCCAATACCGACGCTATGAGCATCAACAAAGTGCTACCGGGCTGGTGGAAGTTGGTGAGGAGGGCGTCCCAGGTCCGGACGCGGTAGCCGGGGACCATCATCAGCGCCGTAGTGAAGGTCCAGTCGGGCCGGCCGGAAGGCCAGTGGGTCAGGGCATGGTTCCACACTTTTTGGCGTTTTTCGGCTTCGCTACCGGGTTGGCTGTCCCACCAGGGAGCCAACTCCTGCCAGGTCCATTGCGGCAAGTGGGTTCCCAAGGGCTCCCCGGAACGCAGGCTTTGCACGGCCAACCAATAGGCGGACTCCAAACTTCGGGAGGACGTCGTGCCCACGGCCAGGGTCGGGGCGCCGTCCCGAAGGGCGTCAATTACCGATTGGGGCAAATGGACTTCCTCCGCGTGCATGGTGTGGTTGCGCACGTCTTCCGCGTCGATGGGGCGAAAGGTTCCGGCACCTACATGCAATTCGATTTTGTGGAGAGCGATGCCTTGGTTTTCCAACGCGGTTAGCAACTCGGGTGTAAAATGGAGTCCGGCCGTAGGTGCGGCTACTGATCCTGCGTTTTGGGCATAGACAGTTTGGTAGCGCTCGGCGTCGGAAGCGTCGTCCATGCGCTGGAAGTAAGGGGGGAGGGGCACCCGTCCGGCTTGGTCGAGCAACTCTCCTAAAGTCAGCGAGCCGGACCACTGGAGATCCAGGGTGTGCGTGGCCCCTTCTTGGGACAGTCGAGTGGCCCTCAGGCCACTGGGATGCTGCATCTCTACGCCCAGTTTCCATTTTTTTGAGCCGCCAACCAAGGCCTTGATTTTGGCCTGCCCTACCTGGGTCATAGCGGTTGCTACTTCTCCCTCAGCAGGCTCCAAGAAAAAGACCTCAATAGGTTTTTGGCCTTCCCCACGGGGAAAGAGGAGACGGGCCTTGACCACCCGGGAGGCATTGACCACCAGGTGGCGAATGCCCTGGATTTCTTCGGGCAAGTGAAAGACCTGCCGATCGGACCGCGGACCCTCCGGGCCTGCAATCAACAACCGGGCGTGGTCGCGCGGTTCAACCGGAAAGGGAGCGATGCGCTCGTCGGGCAGCGTATAGAAAAGCGGTTCCATGGCAAATGGTCAGAGCAAATAGCGAGCGCGCAAGGTACCACCGAAGCGGACTATCTTTGGGACATGCCGCGCGTCTTGTTCAGTGTTATCAACGATGTCCACACGGACAACCGGGTTCACCGCACGGCTTCTGTTTTTCAGGAAAGGGGGTATACCGTGGAGGTGGTGGGCCGAACCTGGCCCGACGATCGTCCGGTTGAAAAGCCGTTTGGGGTCCATCGCTTTCGGTGCATGTGGAACAAGGGCCCTCGGTTTTATTTGGAATTCCAAATTCGCCTGTTTCGCTATCTGCTGCGCAACCCGGCCGACCTGTACTTGGCCAACGACTTGGACACCCTGTTTCCCATGGCACTGGTGGCCTTCTTGCGGCAAAAGCCTCTGATCTACGACAGCCACGAGTACTTTTGCGGGGTTCCCGAATTGGCCCACCGTCCGCTCGTTCGGGGAGCATGGAAATGGATCGAACGCGTGTCCATGCCTTTTGTAACCGAAGCCGTTACCGTCAGTCCGCCCATCGCCCGGGCCTACCAAAAAGAGTACGGAATTCCCTTTGAGGTCGTTCGCAACGTGCCCCGGATGGCGACTGCTACAGAGGCCGAAGTTCCCGCATACGACGACCGTCCCTTTGAGACTTTTGGACGCCCGGACCTTCCGGTCATCTTGCTGCAAGGGGCCGGTATCAACGTGGACCGGGGAGCGGAAGAGGCCGTTCAAGCCATGGTCCACACCCCCCAGGCCCAGTTGTGGATTGTCGGAAGCGGCGACGTGGTTCCGGCCCTAAAAGCCAGGGTCCAATCCCTGAACCTGACCGACCGCGTCTTCTTCCATGACCGGGTCTCCGCATCGGTGCTCCGGGGATTTACCCAACGCGCTTCGCTGGGCCTGAGCCTGGACAAACCCACCAACCCCAATTACCGCTGGAGTTTGCCCAATAAGTTGTTTGACGCCTTCCAAGCCGGATTGCCCCAAGTGGTTTCCCCCGTTGAGGAAGTGGCCCGCCTGGTCCAAACCTTCGAGGCAGGATGGGTGGTTCCCGAAGTAGAACCGATGGCCTTGGCTCATGTCTTCCAACGCGCCCTTTCCCATCCCGATGAGCGACAACGCGCCCGCGAAGGGGCTCTGCGCGCAGCCCAACGCTACCAATGGGACGTGGAATCCCAAGGGTGGCACCGGTTGGTCGACCGCCTGGAGGGAAAAGCCCCGCACATCCATGTGGTCAGCATGGACCTGCCTATTCCGCCGCTGTACGGAGGCATGGCCGAAGTCAAAAGCCAGGTAGACGCCTTGCTGGCCTCCGGTCACTCGGTAGAGCTGCATGCCTTTTTACCTGCCTCAAACCGTCAAGCAGCCCTGGAATCGTGGATGGAAGCCCATCCGGTAAGCGACTCTGCCACCGGCCCCCTCCTGCGGTTGTGGACCTACCGCCGGGGAGGGGCATCAACCGCTCTGTGGAGCCGACTACCGTACATACTTGCTTCCCGAGCATCCGTTCCCCTGGTTCGGCGGTTGACGTCGTCCCCGCTGCCCATTGTGGCACACGGGTACCATTCCTTGTGGCCGGCCTTGGTATCCCGGGTCTTGGCCCAACGCACCTCCCTCCGCCTTCACAATCCCGAACGCATCTATTACCGCGGACTGGCCGAGGCAGAGAATGGTTCTTCCTTCCGTTCTTTTTGGAAACGCATGTATTACCGGCTGGAGGCCCGTCGCTTGGCCCGACTGGAGCAAAAGATCTTGCCCAAACTCCCTTTGGCACGCGTATGGGCCCTTACCCCCGGTGACGCGGAAGCCACCGCGCCTTTTTTTCAGACAGGGGTAGAAGTTCTTCCTCCTGCGGTTCCCGCTTTGCTTTTGTGTACTTCGGAGCAATCCGCAACCTATCTGCATGCCCAGGGAATCGACCGCCCTTTTCTCTTGGTTCATGGAAAGCTGAGCGTGGCAGAAAACGATTGGGCGGCCCACCAATTTTTGGACCTGTGGATGGCGCCCTCTCCGGAGCCGTTGTTCCAAAATTTCCACTTGGTGATTGCCGGCCAGGGCGCCTCCGGCGCCCTGCGCCGCCGCGCAGCAGACGCGGCTGCCTCGGGGGTGGTGTTTGTAGACACGCCGGAGGATTTGGAGATGGCGGTATTGCTGCGCGGGGCGTCGGTGCACGGCCAACTGGCCG
>JBILEM010000106.1:0-5390 GCA_044352085.1 Schleiferiaceae bacterium | reverse complement strand
GAAAAAGGGTTATTCGGCTACAAACCCGAGGCAAGCCCTGTTTTGTAGCGGCTCAGAGCCCGTTGCCTTGCCCATGTGTGTTCCACCACCGGTTTTGGGTAGGCGGCCGTTCCCCATTCCGGAATCCATTTTCGGATGTATTTGAATTGGGGGTCGAATTTTTCTTGCTGAGCCGCTGGATTGAAAATCCGGAAATACGGGGCGGCATCGCATCCTGAGCCGCTGGCCCATTGCCATCCGCCTACGTTCGCAGCCAAATCAAAGTCGAGCAATTTTTGGGCAAAATACCGTTCGCCCAAGCGCCAATCCAAAAGCAAATGCTTAGTTAAAAAACTGGCGACCACCATGCGCACCCGGTTGTGCATAAATCCGGTTGCATTGAGTTCCCGCATGCCTGCATCCACCAAAGGATATCCCGTGGTTCCCTGGCACCAACGCGCAAAATGGTCCTCGTTCTTTTCCCACTCGATAAAATCGTAGGCGGACTTAATAGCTTTGTTGGGTGACTCCAAATTGTGGTACAGAATCATGTGGTAAAAATCTCTCCAAATCAGCTCATTAACGAAAACATCCGACCGATTTTGGGCTTGTTCCAAAAGCGTCCGAATGCCGATTGTACCGAAGCGCAAATGAACCCCAAGCCGGGAAGTTGCGTCCCAGTCCGGTCGGTTGCGACGGTCTTCGTACCCCTGGAGAATTTCCAAGGTAATCGACTTGGAAGGCCAATCCAAAAAGGAAGGAACGAATCCCATGGATTCCAGGGACGGGATGGGAGTATTCGTCTTGGTCGTAATCCACGCGTCGCTGGCCTGGGCATCGCGAATTGGCTTTTCAGGACTTGAAGCAAGGGTTACCTTCCATTTTTTGCTGTAAGGCGTAAAGACCGTGTAATACGTGCCGTCGTCTTTGGTTACCTCGTTTCGGTCAAAAACGACGTGATCTTTGACTCCTACAAAGTCCTTTCCTTTCGCTGCAAAAAGAGCATGAACTTCTTGGTCCCTTCTACGGGCATAGGGCTCGTAATCCCGATTTGCAATAAGACCTGAAGCATTGGGGTGTTCATCCAACAAGGTGGAAAAAACCGTGCTCGGAGTGCCGTAAAAAACCCACAAATCTACCCCCCATTCCGACAGCTGCTTCTTTAAAGACAAAACATGCTCGTAGATAAACGAAACCCGCGCATCCGTGGGAAGCAGGCGGTCAAGAATTACAGGATCAAAAATAAAGACCGGCTGTACCGGGCTACCGGACTCCAGAGCCCGAATCAGACCGCGGTTGTCCTCCAAACGAAGGTCCCTACGGAACCAAAAGAACATCATGATTTATGGGCAATCGCATGCAAGAATTCAGAACGCACCAAGGGGTCTTGGAACCGACCGCTGTAGTGCGAGGTAACCGTGGAGCTGGCGCAGTCTTCCACCCCGCGTGTGCGAACACACAAGTGTTCCGCATCCATATACACCGCAACGTCCTCGGTACCTAAGGTAGCCTTCAGTTCGGCTGCGATCTGCTCGGTCAAGCGCTCTTGGACCTGGGGGCGTTTGGCATAGTGCCGAACCAACCGGTTTAATTTTGACAATCCGATAACCTGACCATTTGAGTAATAAGCTACATGGCAAACTCCCAAAATTGGAACAAAATGGTGTTCACAGGTAGAGTGCAGGGTAATGTTGCGCTCCACCAACATCTCGCCGTACCGGTAGGGATTAGAGAACAAGGTAATGGCCGGTTTGTTGGCCGGGTTCAAGCCCGCAAAATGCTCCTTCACCATCATTTTTGCAACCCTTTTTGGCGTGTCGCACAAACTGTCGTCCGTAAGATCCAGGCCAAGAATGCCCATAATGTCTTTAAAACGCTCTGAGATGAGGGCAATTTTCTCTTCTTCGGTTAGCACAAAGGCATCTTCCCGCATGGGCGTAGCCAAGGAATAAACCGACTTGTGGGTGTGGGGTTCGCCACTGATGGGACCACTTGAATTATTCACCACTGTATTCGACATAATTGCGAGGGGTTTCATAAAGTGTAACTTTAAGAGACAAATCGTCTGAAATCTTCTCCCGTAGAGCGTTCCAAATAAAAACGGCGATGTTTTCCGCAGAGGGAATGGTGCCCGAATTGAAGGGAGGCACTTCTACGTTGAGATTTTTGTGATCCATGCGGTTCTCTACCTCTTCCTTAATAAGGTCGGAGAGCACCTTGGTATCCATGACATATCCGGTATCCGGATGGATGGGGCCCGTTACGGAAACAATAAGCTCGTAGTTGTGGCCGTGAAAATGGGGATTGTTGCACACCCCAAAGATGGCCGTGTTCTTCTCTGCATTCCATTCGGGATTGTGGAGCCGATGAGCGGCGTTGAAATGGGCCTTCCGGCTTACAGTAGCAATCATAGGGAAAGGCGGTTTCTGTACGCGTTGAAAATAATGCGAAACCAAGCCGTGAAATGTTCTGGATTCTGATCCATTTCTAGGGCAATTTCTTCCAAGGTGGCCCACCGAACCGATTCCACTTCTTCCGGATCCCATTCTTCGGTATAGCTGGAAATTTTTCCTACTAAAACATGGTCCAATTCGTGCTCGGTTAAACCATTGTCAAAAGTTGCTTTGTAGACAAAGGAAAAAACATCTTCCAGGTCTAAATCCCGCGAATCCAACCCCAGCTCTTCGCGAAGACGACGACGGGCAGCATCCCCATTGCTCTCCCCTGCGCGCTGGTGGCTGCAAACGGTGTTGGTCCAGAGCAATGGACTGTGGTATTTCGAGGCTGCTCTTTGCTGCAAGAGGGTTTGCCCTTGGGCATTGAAGAGAAACACAGAGAAGGCCCGATGCAAAATACCTTTCTCGTGCGCTTCCAATTTCTCCATCCGCCCTACCTCCCTATTCTGGGGGTCGACGAGGATAACGTATTCATCCATGTTACAACAAATTCAAACTGTGTCTTACGTAACTGCTCGCGAAAAGTCGATACTTCTTGGGGTTGTTAATGCGAATGCGCTGGTGAAAAAGGTCTTCCGGCGGACTTTGCATGATCTTTTGAAACAAAGCGTAGTAATACATGTAGGCAATGTAAACCCCGAATCGGGCTCCCTTGGGTAACTTTAAAATGCCTTCGTACCCCCGACGAAAATCGAGTGCAATGTCTTTTTCGATCGACTTCTTGGCTGCCCAGTCGAATTGACGCAGATCAACATCTGGGAAATAGGTCCGTCCCAACGTGTGAAAGTCTGCGCTCAAATCCCGCAAAAAGTTGATCTTTTGGAAAGCCGACCCCAACTTCATGGCCGAATAGGTCAAATGGGTATACTGCTGTTCGTTACCGTCCACAAAAACCTTGAGACACATCAGCCCAACCACTTCTGCACTTCCTAGGATGTAAAGTTCGTAAGACGACTGGTCGTGTGCGCTGTCGGTCAAATCCATTTCCATAGACGCCAAAAAGGTGTCAATGAGCGACCGGTCAATGGCATAATTACGAACCGTTTCTTGAAACGAATGAAGAACCGGATTCAGGCTAATCTTTTCTTCCAGAGCACGGTAGGTATCTGCTTTGAATCTTTCCAAGAGTTCTTTTTGCGGGTACCCCTCAAATGAATCTACAATTTCATCCGCCAACCGAACAAATCCATAGATGGCATAAATGGGATCGTGGTACTTTTTGTCCAGACCCAAAATACCCAATGAAAACGACGTACTGTAGCGCTTGGTTACCAATTTGCTGACAGCAAAGGAAGACCGGTCGTAGATGGCTTTCATGATTAAGAAACTTTTTGAATTTCGAGAGCGACTACCTCGCCAGAAATCAGACAGGGTGGAACGCCCGGCCCCGGGGTCGTGAGCTGCCCCGTATAGTACAAATTTCGTACCCTTTTTGCCTTTAATTTGGGTTTGAAAATAGCGGTTTGGTCCAAGGTATTGGCGAGACCGTAGGCATTGCCCAGGTGTGCATTGTAGTCTTGAACAAAATCGCGGTATGCATAAGACTTCTTTACCACCAAATGGGCGCGTATATCCATACCGATATGCCCTTTCAAGCGTTCGGCAATAAGGTCAAAATAGCGATCCAAGACTTCGTCGGTATCTTCCAAACCCGGTGCCGTCGGTATTAGAATCACCAAGTTTTCAGAGCCTTCTGGGGCAGCATGGGGGTCGGTCTGGCTCGCGGCACTCACATAGAACATGGGCTTCTCAGGCCAGCGCGGATTTGTATAGATGGCATCTGCGTGGGTGTCAAAATGGGCATCAAAAAACAACGCGTGGTGAGGAAGTTCCACTTTACAATCCAGTCCGACGTAATAGAGAATGCTGGAGGGCGCCATTTTCCGAGAAGCCCAGTACGAGGGTGAGTAATGACGCTTTGATGGAGGAAGTAGCTTTTGGTCGATGAATGCATAATCCGCACCGCCAACTACAAAATCCGCTTCAAACGATCCCGATTCCGTGATCACACGGGAAATGTCCGCCCCGTTAAAGTCAAAACCGGTTACACGCTGGCGCAGTTCTAATTTGACCCCCTGCTCTTTGGCTACTTCGACCATGGCTTGGACCACGCTGTGCATACCTCCCTGGGGATACCAAGTGCCCAAAACCCGGTCTGCATAATTCATTAAAGAATAAAGCGCCGGGGTATTTTGAGGGACAGCCCCCAAAAACAAGACGGGAAATTCCATCAACTGACGAAGCTGTGGATTCTTGAAGTTTTGATTTATTACTGAACGTATATTTCTCAGTAAATCAAGCTGAAAAAGACCCTTCAAAACCCGCATGTCTGCAAACTCCAATAGGCTTCTGCCCGGCTTCCTTACGAGGTCGTTGATTCCCACTTCGTATTTGTAGGCACCTTCGTCCAAAAAAGCCTTCAGCTTCTTGCCTGCACCGGGCTCCATCCGCTCAAACAAATCGTACGTCTCTTCGGCCGTTGCGGGCATTTCCACTTTTCCGTTTTCAAAGTACACCGCATAGGCGGGGTCCAGGAGAACAAGCTCGTAGAAGTCCGATGGTTTCTTACCGAAGTCCGCAAAAAACTTTTCAAAAACGTCTGGCATCCAGTACCAACTGGGGCCCATATCAAAGGTAAATCCTGCTTCTTTGTATTGCCGAGCCCGTCCACCCCATTGGGTATGTTGCTCCAACAAAGTAACGTCGTGGCCGGCTTTTGCCAAATAACAAGCGGCACTCAATCCGGCGAAACCTCCGCCAATAACAACTGTTTTCTTTTGGCTCATTCGTAGCGGTGGTCTTTCAATTTTTCCATCATTTTCTTACGGGCCAAAAAGATTCTGCTTTTCACGGTGCCCAATGGAATTTTCAGGATATCCGAAATCTCTTCGTACTTGTATCCGTTAAAGTACATCATAAAAGCATCTAAATAAGCCTTTTCAACGGTTTGGATTT
>JBILEM010000105.1:0-5399 GCA_044352085.1 Schleiferiaceae bacterium | reverse complement strand
TTTCAAATGATTATGAATCCTATTATTGGTGGCCTTGCCATGCCCCAATCGGTATCCGTTCATTCTATTTTTTAATGAGTTACGAGTGTGGCCAATGTAGACCACTTGCCAATCTATCTGTTCGTTATCGGTTACATGTACAAAAGCATAAAGAATATTCATTGCTTGTTCATATCGATCAATGTTAATTTCAAGCTTACCATTTGCAAAATGGGTTTGCCCGACCTTTTCAAATCCTATTTCAATTAGTTTTTCCATGACCTAAAGCTAAAGTAAATCCGTAGATAATTAAATTTATGTAATGTTCACCAATTTTAAACTAATGGGGCTTTTGTGAGGTGGTCGGATTAGTCTGAACAGGTTTTTAGTTGAACTACGTTAATCGTTTTTTAGGCAGCCTGATGGTAAAATTTAAAAGGAGGAATATTTCCTAAAGAAGAGTTGTCTCTTCTAGTGTTGTAGTATTCGATGAATTCCACGCAGCTGCGCTCAGCTTCGTGTCCGTCCCGGGGGCAGACAAGGTAAATTTTTTCATACTTCAAGGTGCGCCAAAATCGCTCAATTAAGACGTTGTCAATATCTCGACCCTTGCCGTCCATGGATATTTTAGTGGACTCTAAGCTCTTGATGTAGACCATGTAATCATCCGAAGTGAATTGGCCGCCTTGATCGGAATTAAAGATTTCCGGAGCACCGTATCTATTAATCGTTTGCTTTAGAGTTCGCAATACCCAATCAGTTTCCATCTTATTGGATAAGCTGACATCTTCCCCAAAATTAGTCCGTTTCTAAACTAGAGTTTTTGGGTCCAAATCCCCGGGCAGTGGGACGTGAAAAATCACGAAATTGGACCCGTCACGAAGAAGTCAAAATTCTCGGAAGCTCAAATCGTTTATGCCATTCGCGAAAACGAATCGGGCACTAAGGTCGCTGAGATTACTCGTCGGCTAGGCATTAGCCAAGCCACCTTCTTTACCTGGAAGAAGAAGTACGGCGATATGGGCGTAACGGAGTTAAAGCGCTTGCGTGCGCTTGAAGATGAAAACGCCCAGTTGAAAAAGTTGGTTGCGGATTTGAGCTTGGACATGCAAATGCTGCAAGACATTTTAAAAAAAAGTTCAAGCCCTTGCAATACGAAAAGCCATGGCCCACTACCAAATGCGGACCACCGGGACATCGCCAGCTAAGAAACCTGCCAATGTTGCAGACTTTTCAACCGTAGTTAGGTTGGGTTGAAACGCTTGACCGTTGAACTCAATAGTAATGAGAATCTTTTTGGATGCCATAATGAATTATTTGATTATCGAATATTCAACACCTCCGGATACGGTACCATCGACTCACACAAGTGTCCGATGTAATCGCGCAGGACAATGGAGATGCCCAGAACAAAGGCGGCTGTCACCAAGGCGGTGGCGGCGTTGTTCTTTTTGAGCTCCTCCATCTCGTCCACCTTGGTGATTTGAAAGAAAAGGGTGACTCCGCCCCAAGTCACAAGCAAAGAGGAAATAAGTCCGATTAACAGAAAGGAGATGATATAAATCGCGCTGGACGCAACGGATGCGAGACTCACAACGTCCTGGGTTAAGAACCGAATAGCGTTCATGGCCGGGGAGACCACCGACGAAAGCAGGTTGGCGGTAGAAAGCAAAATGCCCGTTTGAAACACGGACAAGGCCATATTGAGTTCGGTCACTTGAAACTGTCGTTTCAGATAGGAATCCAGCACTTTGTAAATAGTGAATAGGCTGGCCATTCCAATCGTGAATGCCAGGAGGGCCTGAATGAGGATAAGTACGTTCATAAGGGTGAAGTTAAAAATTAGAGTAAATGGCTACGTTCCAATTCGACATTTGGCGTTGGTCGGGCGCTACCATGCCAATTCGAAATCCTTTTGCCGTGAGTTCTACGCCGTAGTGGGGCACCCCGTTGATGACCTTGCGGTTGCCTGAGCTTCCGGGCACCCCCACTCCCAGAATGGAATGGCCGTAGGCACTGCTTACCCAAACCGACGACGAAATGCCCAACCGGTTGAGTACGGCATGCCCAAAAAGCGAACGCGTATCGCAGTCGCCTTTGAGGTTGTGCATGAACTCATAAGGGGATTGAACGCCCGCCACAATATTGGGCAGACAGGGCTTCCCTTGAATGTGGTACTGCGCCACAAATCCTTTGTATTGCATCACTGCTTCTTTGCAAGACAGGTCGTGCACCAGAACATAGGGGACCTCTTGAATCATCGTTACCAAGTACTCCGCCGTTTGGAGCGGCGTATACTTCCTTCGTTGGGCTACATCCCGCACAATGCGTGCAACCGAGTCGACCTTCCCCTGGTCGTGCTGCAGAAGATGCGCGTAGGCCGAATTCCAGAATTCCAGTTCTTCGCTGGCCTGCAACCCCGAAATCTGCCCGTGATGGCTCAATGAACGCGTGTATTCGTTGTCCGAAGTGGCATATTCCGCGTTGTTTGGGGTCCTTTCCGGATACAACCACTGAATGGTGTGGCGCGCAATGACCTCATTGCTCCCTTCCTTTTTCTCGCGCTTGGTCTTAACCACAGAGGATCCGTCGCCCTCCGACTCTTTTACCAATCGATTCGACAGCAAGGGCAAGAAGGCCAATAGGGCAAACAACAAAAAGAGCACCGATGCCCCAATTACCCAGCCCCGTCGAGCTCCTTTTCGAACCACAATCAACAGCAAATAAGCCAAGGCCAAGGGCCACGCAAAAGGAGACTTCAATCCCATCGCAATCCCCACCAAAAGACCGCCCAATAGTATCCAAAACATCGAAATACCAGACGTGGCCAATGGGCTCGACGAACGGCTCCAACTGCGAAGTGGGTAATACAGCAAAGACAACCCCAACCAAGGCAGGAGGGGCAAGAAACCGACCCCCGCAAGAAGCAAAATCCAGTTTAGCCATCGGTTCCACGTGGGCAAGACGCGTTGGTTCACGCGGGTGTTGAAGGAAGCAAAGTCGGTGTTGCTTTCGTCCAGGGTGTCCGTTTGGCCCACGATGTGGGTTGTGCCCCCCCATTCCATTTTGCCTGTTTGGTCGTTCAATACAACGGACAAGTCCTTGACCGCATCCGGAACTTCTACCTGGAAATAGGCCTCTCCTTGGATGCGTGTCCATTCGGGGTTGATATGCACGCTGTCCGTAAACGCATGCACGTGGCGCACCGATGGGTCGCGGTCCTTGAAATTCGGGAAGAGGAGAACCTCCTTGATCAATTTTTGGTTTTCAAAGCGCTTTTGACCGGTTCGGAAAAACACATCCAAACCCGACCCCAACCATCCATTGGTTTTGAATTTCCAGTGAGGACCCACCTCTACTTCGTTCAACCGAACCAACGAGACTTCTTGCCAGTCGGTCAATTCCACGAACTCAAAATCGGGCTTAAAAAACTGCACCTTGCCTCCTGCAGTCGTTTGGTGACTGCGGCGCTTGGCTAGGCCAAAGAACTCTGCTTTGAAGTACTTAATCATTCTTCTTGAGCTCAATGGTTTCTTCCGTTTCCTGCACCGTGTTGGTCAATTGCACTTCGACCCGCCGGTTCATCAGCCTACCCTCCTGGGTGTCGTTAGACGCCTTGGGCCTGGATGGGCCGTATCCTTCTGATTCGATTCTGGACGCGTCAACCCCCAGTCGAACCAACATGTCTTTAACGGCACGCGCCCGCCTTTTTGAGAGGTCCACGTTGTGAGCCGGATCGCCCACGTTGTCGGTGTGTCCCAAAATCTTGGCCTTGATGTGTTTCTTTTTGATCAGAAACTCCGCCAATTTCTGAATGTCCGGCAACGAGCCAGGTACCAAAACGTCTTTGTCCGTTTCAAACTGCACATTGGGCAACGGCACCATGTCCGTGGTTTCTACTTTGTTTGTCGTCAAGAACTTAGCGGTATCAATCCGCACCACCTCCAACGTGTCTACGCGTTCTTTGACCACCTCCACAACAACGGTATCGTGGATATAGACCACGTTGTCGCTCGCAGCTCTGCCGCATGTTTGCAACATCGATAACAGGTACAGGAGCAGTCCCAGTAGGCCGAGTAAGCCCAAAAGCCGACCCAGCCACCCCATAGAAAAGCACCCTCCGGGTTGTTGGCCGGCATTGAAACATCCGCCCAACGTAGAGGGCCCCCCAATTCCGGACGCACCGCCAAAGGGCAACCGGCGGTTGAAGCAGCCGCCCGGAGATGCGCCAAGATCGTTTAAGCCGGTGCCGGAGCGCCTTCCAAAACACCCTTTGCCCATGGGCGGAATGATCCCGTTAAACAACCGGTTTTCAAGCTTCTCCTTCTCTTGGAGAGCCTCGCGAACCGTCTGTTCGTCCTCCACAACACGCACGAACGCCTCCCCGGTGAACTTCCCCGACTTTCCATCCTTGGCATAAAAACCTCCCACACCGGCACTGTCCCGAAGGCCTTCGTAGGTATAAAAAACAGCGAAGGCGTCCACCAATGCCAGTCGCCCTTCGCGGGTCTCCATTCCGGGGTACAGCTCCATGAAAGTGCGCTGCGCGCTGCGGACAACTTGGTAGTCCACCCGCGTATGCAATTTGCAGTTGCAATCCGAATCGCTCGATGTGCACTGAATTTGCTGGGCAAATTCTTCCGGAGTTGTTGCCTGGGTCTGGAAGAGCTGGAACTTGGGTTCCAGTTCCACGTGGAATTGTTTGCTGCGTCCTGCAGCAAATTCTTGGTACGGCCCCAATTGAAACTGGGATCGGAATTGGCCCCGATAATAGCGGTAGGTTACTTTTTCGGGAGCCATAATAACTTCACTAGTTCGTCATCGCTTCGGACCCGCTCGCTCTTCATCTCCTTTTTTACCGAATTGATGGGGAAGTCCTCAAAAGCGCTGGAGTGCGGAAAGTCCACTTTAGCTCCAAATTTGGTCAATTGATCCACCATGGCTTGTTGCAGCCGGCTGTACTCCGATTGAGCTTCTTGCTCAACGCGGGCATTGTTGCCCTCTTGGTACTGAAATTGCTTCCAAAACTTCAGGAGCAAAAGCAACACCACCGGAGTAAACACGATGCCGCCAACCAACAAAATGACAAACCGGGTTAGCGGCGTTTTCAATAAATCCGAATACACCGCCACCGGATAGTGGGTGTGTTCGTTCTTTTCCAAATCCGACTGAATACTCGATGCAAAACCGATGGGCGTCTCCTCCGATTTTGTGAGCCTTTTGAGCTCTTCCCTCTTCTCCGACGCAACGCGCTCCACCCGGTGGTACTGCAAAACTCCCGATACAGGCATTGCAATCAAAATAGTAAGAACAACCCCAATGGCGAGGCGCACGCAAGTGCCGAAATCCGGCACCCAGCGCGCATACCATTTTTGAGCAAAAAATCGGGGGGGACGCTTGACACTAAGCAGCAAAATCCG
>JBILEM010000249.1:0-5443 GCA_044352085.1 Schleiferiaceae bacterium | reverse complement strand
ATGCCGCCGTTTGCGGGGCACATACGGTGATGGAAACCGTCGTGGTTGCTGTTTGCCCGCATTGATCGGTGACGGTTAGCTGAACCGGGTAGGTTCCGTTTGCCGTGAATACGTACGTGGGATTGGGTCCAGAGGCCGTCGCACCGGGGCCAAAATTCCAGCTGTAGGTCAACGAGGTACCCGTGGAGGCAGACCCGTTAAAGACCACCGAAAGACCCGTCGCCGCAGAAACAAAGGACGCCGTGGGAGGAGGGCACGGGTTGTTGCACGCCGCACGGCCTTCGTACTTGTACCCCGATGTCAAGGCAGGGCTATTGTTTGCCCCCACCCGCGTGTTCAAGGTAGTTCCCGTCGGGGATTTCAATACCCAGCCGCACTCGCCGCTCCATTGTCCGCCGTTGACAAAATTCAACCGAATGGTGTCGTCGTCGCAAGCAGGAATGGAGAAAACCGCTTGGTTACCGGCCGCAAAACTGTAGTTGGTTGTCACCGTGCCAACGGTCACCTCAAGCCGGTGGGAGGTGGTTCCGGCTTGGTTGGCCCGCCAGCCGTCTCCAAAAGAGTCCGTCAGGGTCAACTGGTAGAGGCATCCGTTGGTACAGGAGAACGTAGAAAAGGTAACTGGGCCGACAGGCGTTGAAATCCCCGATGTGCCGCAGTTGTCGCGCACATAAACCTGGTAGGTGGTTCCCAAGGTCAATCCGGACAAAATAAAGGGATTGGTTGCTGCCGTTACCACCGTTCCCGAACCGGGAGCAAAGCCAACCGGACCGTATTCAATCTGCCAAGCCGTTGCCCCTCCTGTGGTCCACGTTACTTGTGCCGTGGTCGGTGTCAAGGGAGTAACAGCGACGTTGGTGGGTGGCGGGCAAGACGGTGCGGAGGTAATGCTGAAATCGTCCAAGGCGATGTCTGCCATTTGCGGGGTGGCATTCGCCAAATTCCGACGGGCCACAAACCGGAAGGTTACGTTTTGACCGGTGTAGGCATTCAACGGTAAGGTCTTTTCAAGCCATTGGTTGCCTTGGGGTCCGGCAATGGAATCCAAGTAGGTCCAAGCACCGGCTCCCACCTTGATCTCTGTCCGCAGGCTCCGAATGGCTACCCCGTCCATGTGGTACCAAAACTTCAACTGGGGCAAGGGCAGAGCGGCCAAATTGAAGGTAGGCGTTTCTAACAACGCTGTAGCACCGGTGGTACTCAATGAGGCCTCGGTGTACACGTAGCGGCCGTTGCCTGACGTATGGTCTGCTGCGGGACCGGTGGTACCGGTAGGGGTTGCCCCCTGTCCCCCGCCCCAATGGAAAGCCGGCGTGGTTCCTGCCGAATTCGGTGTGCGGGACCAACACGGATCAATAGTCGATCCGGCATTCCAGAAGTTGTTTGGATTCCCCAACGCCCCCATGGCAAAGGTGTTGTCGAAATTCTGAACATAGGGAACCGAAGCTACCCCACAGGCCGTACTGCCCGCAATCGGCCCAACCCATAACGATTTATCTGTGGTAGAACACACCTTGCGTACGTAAAAATCGTACGTGGTGGATGGCGACAATCCCGTTACTGTGTAAGGACTTCCCGTAGCAAGTTGCAGCGTTCCAGAGCCAGGCACAAAACCTGCCGGACCAAATTCCACTTCAAAGGAAGTTCCAGTCCCCGTCCAGTTCAGGGT
Organism: Schleiferiaceae bacterium; assembly: GCA_044352085.1. Classification (GTDB taxonomy): domain Bacteria; phylum Bacteroidota; class Bacteroidia; order Flavobacteriales; family Schleiferiaceae; genus CAMDTE01. Next base: position 3,774 of record JBILEM010000249.1, on the reverse strand, counting down.
AACTGACGTTGTTGTGGGAGCCGAGGCCGCCAACGCAGTTGGCGCAATGCAGGTGGGTCCTGCCGCAATTCCAATGTCGTCCAAGGCCAAATCGCCCAGTGCACCACCCCCGCCGCCCGGACCGCCGCCAGCAGCCGGTTTCGTTACCCGGAAACGAACTTTGACGGTATCGTTGGCGTAGGCGTTCAAGGAAACCGTTGATTTCTGCCAGGTATTGCCCTGGTTGCCGGTCTGGGTGAATACGTTTTGAACCCAAGCGTTGTTGTGGAAGATATCCACCGCGAAAGCGCCCTGGTTTTGGCCAAATTGGTGCTTCCAAAACGTCAATTCAGGGTTGACCAATGAGGACAAGAATACAGAAGGTGACACCAATTCGGCCGTGGTACCCGTCCCGGACGCTTCCACGTACACATAGGCTCCAGACCCTGTCGTGTGGTCCGCCGTCGGACCGGTTTGGGGACCACTAAAGGTTGCACCCGATCCTCCGCCCCAATGGTACCCAGCGAGGGGATTGCGCGTCCAACATCCTCCTACCGAACTGCCGCTGTTTTGGGGAGCTGTACCCTCGGTGAAGCCGGTGGTAAATGCTTCTGTCCATGGAGCAGTAAGAGCGGTGCACACGGTGCTGGCATTGATAGGCCCCACCCACGCGGACTTGTCGGTGGAAGAGCATACCCTGCGGATGTAAAACTGGTAGTTGGTGGCAGGCGTCAAACCGGTGACGATATAAGGCGAAGCTGCAGCTGTAACAGTCGTCCCTGCTGGTGGGGTGAATCCTACCGGACCGTACTGAATTTCAAACGAGGTGCCGGGCGAGGTCCAAGAGAACGTAACCGAATTGGTGGTTTGTGCCGTAGAGGCAAAAGCCGTAGGCGCAGCGCACGTTGGGGTTTGCTGTACCTGGAAATCGTCGATGGAAATGTCCACTGTGTTTGCGGCGCCCGGATTGCGGGTGCCCACCCAACGGAAAACGACCGTATCGCCCGCAAAAGGTGCGGCAAGAGTTACAATGGCCTGCTGCCAAGGGGAAACCCCGGAGGTTTGCACTTGGCCGGTTTGGGACCAAACGGTGGTATACGCTCCTCCGTTGCTGACTTGAAACTCCAACTTGTTGATCAGGCCTCCGTACATGTGGTACCAAAAAGACACCTCGGTAGAAGTCAATGACACCGTGGAAATGGGAGGAGATTCTACCGTTGCGGTCGTTCCAAAATTGCTTCCCTCGGCAAACAGAAATTTTCCAGCCGCCGTCCCCGTCGTCTTGTCAAAATCGGGTCCGGTCAATGCGGTATTGGGGAGGCCTGGGCCAGTTTTCCAAAAGTAACCGGTGCTTTGCGCACGGGTCCAGCAGTTGTCTACCGTTCCAGGGTCTTGGGCCGCCGTTCCCGGATTCCACGCCGTTCCGGTAAACGTCTCCAAATAGGGGGACGTAGCAGTCGGAACAATAGGTGCACAGGGGACTTTCACGACCAAAGGCCCTACCCAAACCGAACCACTTCCAACCCCGCAGCTATCGCGTACCCAAAACGTGTAGGTAGCGCCCGGAGTCAAGCCTGTGACCGTGTAGGGTTTGCTGGTGACTCCTACCCGGGTTCCTTGGCCTGCTAATCCCGTTGCTCCGGGGGCATAACTCACCAACCACGTACTGGAACCGCCGGTCGTCCATTGCAAGCGAACGGAGCTAGGCGTTGTTTTCTGGACAGCAAATGCCGACGGCTTGGGGCACGAATTCAATACCTGGACCTCGTCCAAGGCCATGTCCGAGTAATTGGCTGTACCCCGGGTGCCACGGAAACGAATGACCACCGTGTCTGACGGAATGGAAGCCAAAGAAAGGGCCGTATCCAACCAAGCGGCGTTTTGCGTGGCTTGCTGCTGCCCCGAAAAAATTTGTACCGGTGTATTCCAACCTGTTTTGGGGTTCCATACATCCACCGCCAAGGACCCCATGGAGTTGCCGTGGGCGTGGTACGAGAAGCGTACCTCGGGATTGGCCAACCCCACCAAGGAAATAGGTCGGGTTTGTACAAAAGCCACCTGTCCCGCTGTACCCGAGGATGATTCCGTATACAAGTAGCGTCCCGTTCCCGACTTGCCCCCATTGGGACCTGTAAAGAAAGGAGGATTCTGGGTAGAGGTTTGTCCGGTGCGAACGGCCCAATAGAAGGGACTGCTTGCTCCCGTTCCCCGGCCTGGACTCCGCTGCCAGCACACCCCAAGAGAGTCGCCGGCGGAATAGGTGCCCGTGCCCGATATCCATCCGGTTCCATCAAAATTTTCGGAATAAGGCGAAGGTACAGGAGCACAGAGCGTTGTAAAGTACACAGGTCCTACCCAAGCAGACGAGTCCGTTGCGGAGCATTTTGACTTCACGTATACCTGGTACCGGGTGCCTGAGGCCAAGCCCGCTACATTGACAGGACTGGCCGTTGTATTGGTTTTGGTTAAGGCAGCAAACGCAGCCGTCCCCAATCCGTATGCCACCCGGAAGCTGCTCGAGTTGACCCCAGTAAACGAAACTTGGGCCGAGTTAAATGACACCGTGTTGACCGCAAGTGCCGTTGGAGAAGGGCAAGCAGGGGCCTGGGTTATCTTGAAATCATCCAGTGCCAAGTCCCCGGTGGTGTTTCCCGCGGGCATGGCCCCAAACGAGCGAATAGCCCGGAACCGAAATTGAAGTGTGTCGCTTGTGAAAGCATTGAGTAAGACGATCGCCGTATCCCAAGGAGCGGTTTTGCTTGCTTGCTTCTGGCCCGATTGGGACCACACATTGGATACCCATCCCGTGGGTGGGCTCCATACATCCACGGCCAGCGTCCCTATATCCGCTCCAAAGGCATGGGTAGCAAACCGCAAGGACGGCGTAGTTAACGAACTTACATTGAACAGGGGCGAAAGCAATTGCGCAACACTTTGATAGGCTCCCAAGGCACTTTCAACATAAACATAGGTGCCCGTTGCTGTTCCCGACGTTTTGTCCACCGCTGGACCCGTTGTCGCTTGGGAGGTTGGCCCCGTGCGCGGGGACCAAGCAAACGGACCATTGGTAGCACCCGTGTGTAGCGGTGCAGTAGACCAACAGGTACCTGCCGGCAATGCGGCTCCGGCATTCAACGCGCCTGCCCCGGTGGTCCAGCTCGTAAAGGGCTCCACGGCCGGAGCATTCAACAAACCACAGGCCGTTGAAAACGCGAACGGGCCTGCCCAAAGACTCACATTTCCAGCACCGCAGCTGTCTCGGACGTAAAACTCGTAGTTGGTACCGGCAGTCAAGCCCGTAACCACGCGGGACGTGTTTCCAAGGGCTTGAAACAGGGTTCCCGCCGATGCGGGCACAAAGCCTACCGCTCCTACTTTGACTTGTGCATGGGCGGCCCCGCCTCCCGTCCACTGCAACTTGGCCCGGTTGGTCAATGCCCAAACGGCCGTTCCGTTCGAGGGGGGGAAACACGTTGGAACGGGTCCGTGGGTTACCGTCACGGTCCACGTGCCTTTTACCACCTTTTGAACGGTGGTGTCGCACGTCGGAATTCCTTGCCCCGGGGGCGTCCAAGTACGAAACGCACGCAACTCAAAAGCCAGTCGACCGGAAACCGTGGTTCCATTGGCCAGCGTCAATCCCGTGCGGTTATAGGGTTGAATCCCCGCTTGGTTTCCCACACCTACGGCTACGGCCCCCTCGCTAAGACCGGTTGTGCGGCATCGCAGGTACGAACGCTGTTCGGACCGCCAAGACTGGCCCAAAGCGACCATGCTGTATTGCACGCTCACCCC